>JAWKPF010000025.1 GCA_041390825.1 Thermomicrobiales bacterium | reverse complement strand
GACCCCATCTGAACAATTTACGTGCGCTCGCGCCCTCGTCCACGGACTTGGGCCGGTTTGCGTTTTTTGGCGCGCAAGCGTCCAGATTGGTGAGTCCCGTTGGCGGAATTCAAATGGTTCGGTCACAACTGCTTCCGAATCAAGTCGCGCGAAGCGACCATCATTACCGACCCAGTCGATCGGTCAACCGGATTCGCCGTGGCCAAGCAGAACGCGAACATCGTCTCGATCTCTCGAAGCGATTCTGTGAATGCGAACCTGGGTCTGGTCCGGCCTGACTTCCAGGTGGTCGACGGCCCGGGCGAGTACGAGATGGACGATGTTTTCATCACCGGGGTTCGCACGTTCATCGACGATGCGCATACCGAGCGGAAGCAATTCAACACGGCCTATCTTTTCGAGATGGACGGTTTCGTCATCTGCCATTTGGGCGATCTCGGAAAGGTTCCCAACTCGGATCAAACCGAACAGCTTGCTCAGGCGGACATTCTGCTATTGGCTGTCGGCGGGGCGAACGGATTGACCCAGGAGCAGGCCGCGGAGGTCGTTTCCCTGCTGGAACCCAAGGTCCTCATCCCCATGCAGTACCGGACCGAGATCGGCGATCAGGGCTTGCTTCCAGTCGAGAGCTTCGCCAAGCTGGTAGGTGTCGAACTGCCAGAACCGCTCGACAAGTACTCTCCGCGCCAGGCTGATCTCAACGAAGCGATGGAGATCGTGCTGCTCAATCCAGACAGCGAGGCGGCAAAGCGATGACCTGCAGCCGATCACTGCATCAGAACGTCGAAATCCCGGTCCTGCAATCGACCAGGAGTTGGAATCGCAACCTTGTGAGGCGACGCACCCGCGGCGCCTCTCTCACTTCTCGGGTGGCGCAGCACCCAGTTCTCGAACCCGTCGGTTTCAGTTTGCAGGAGAAGGGGTAGATCATGCCCAAGTACATCTTCATCACCGGCGGAGTCGTGTCATCGGTCGGCAAGGGAATCACCACTGCCTCTCTCGGCCGGCTGATCAAGAGCCGGGGCGTTCGGGTTTCTGTGATGAAGCTCGACCCCTACCTGAATGTCGACCCGGGCACGATGTCGCCCTATCAACACGGTGAAGTGTTCACAGCTGGATGACGGCGCGGAGACCGATCTCGACCTCGGGCACTACGAGCGCTTTATCGACGAGAACCTTTCACGCGCATCGAACGTGACCACCGGCCAGGTCTAATTCCGCGGTGATCGCCAAAAGAGCGTCGCGGTGATTACCCCGGCGGGACCATCCAGGTCATCCCGCACATCACAAATGAGATCATGGACCGAATTCGCCAAATCTGCAACACAACTCCGATGTCGTCATCATCGAAGCTGGCGGCACCGGGCGATATCGAAGGTCAGGCGTATCCTCGAAGCTATCGGCAGATGCGGCGGCGAGGTCGGTCGTGTGCAACAACGTCTTGTTCATCCACGTCACGTTGCTCCCTGCGCTGGGCGCGACGGGAGAACTGGAAGACCAAGCCGACCCAGCAAAGCGTGCGCGAATTGCGCTTCCGCTGGGTATCCAGCCGGATGCCATCGTGTGCCGTTCCGACAATGAGATTCCCGACGACGTCACGCCGATCGCGCTCTTCTGCGATGTCGATCGGGATGCGGTCATCCCGGGATGCCCACCGCTTCGACGATTTATGAAGTGCCCCTTCTCTTGCAGGAAAGTGGCGTGGACGCTGATCGACCAGCGCCTGAACCTGCAGAGCCATGAACCTGAATTGACGATTGGCGCGAGATGGCAGAGTGCGGCTGAAGAACCCGGAACAAGGCGTCCGCATCGCCATCGTCGGTGCTACGTCGAGCCGCACGACGCCTACATGAGCGTTACCGAATCGTTGACCTCGCGGGTCTCGCATTCGACGAAACCGGAGTTCGTCTGGTCAACGCGGAAACGATGTCGGCCGAAGAAATGGTGAACGTGTTCAAGACCGTCCAGGAATCGTGGTTCCTGGCGGATTTGTCCGAGGAACCGAGGAAAGATCGTCGTGCCGCGCAATACCGCCGCGAGACGGGCACTCCCTATCTGGGGCTCTGTTACGGACTCACATGGCGGTCATCGAGGTCGCCCGCAATGCGTGCGGTCTGGTCGACGCCAATTCCTCCGAGATCGATCCGGAGACGCCGCATCCGGTGATCGGGCTCATGCCGGGTCAGCATGGCGTCGAGATGGGTGGCACGATGCGGCTCGGACTTTGGCCCTGCAAGCTCGTGCCCACGGTTCCAGGGCCGCGGCCGCCTACGGAACCGAACTGATCGAGGAGCGCCACCGGCATCGGTTCGAGGTGAACAACGACTATCTGCCAGTGCTGGCTGAGTAGGGACTCGTCGCGTCCGGGGTCTCACCGGACGGCAAACTGGTCGAGATCATGGAACTGGACGGTCATCCATTCTCGTGGAGTGCAGTTCCATCCGGAGTTCAAGAGCCGGCTGAATGCGCCAGCAATCCGGGCTCTTCGGGAGTTCCTGCGAGCCTCGCTCGACGTGCTGCCGGAAGGAAGCCAGCGAACGCTTCCCTTCCCGAACGGGGTGGCCAAAGCGACCGAGCCAGCGTTGGCGGGCGCGAACGAATAGACGCCTCGCAGGAACCGGTTCGCACCCGACGATCCTTTTCCAGGACCAGCTCGCGTAGTTGGTCCTGGAACGTTTCCATCCTCCGGAGCAGTTCCGGATCGCCTGCTCCGAGGATGCGCACCGCCAGCAACCCGCGTTGCGCGCATTGTCCACAGCAACCGTCGCGACGGAATGCCCGCGGGCATTTGCACGATCGACATCAGCGCGTCGAGTCCCTGCAACTTGGTGATACCGACCGGCACGCCGATGACCGGCAGCGGAGTGACCGACGCGACCATCCCAGGGAGATGCGCTGCCCCGCCAGCCCGGCAATGATGACCTTCAAGCCCCCGTCCGGCGGCCGCTTTGCCATAGCCGATCATCTCTTCTGGTGTGCGATGGGCCGAGATGATGCGCACCTCGTGCTGCACGCCGAACTCAGTCAAAGCGGGTCAGCCGCCTGCATCACCGGCAAGTCGGAATCGCTTCCCATGATGACCCCAACCAGAGGCGTTTCAGACATCGTTCGTGTTCTCCATTCATGATGGCGGCCGCTCGCCGCGCCAAGGCACGGGTTGCATCAAGTTCTTCACCCAACACCGTCAGGTGCCCAATCTTGCAGGCTCCTGGGCGAGCTTCCTTGCCATAGAGGCAGATGCACGCCGCCAAAGAGCAAGCGCCGCTCGCATCTGATCGGCCTCCGGTCCTCCGTTTCATCCACCCACCGATGCTCGGTGACGGCCCACGGCGCGGCAAGTCGCGCTCCCGCTGGGCAGGTCCAGAACCGAACGAAGATGCTGCTCGAACTGAGGTGACCGCGCCTTCGATCGAAAGTGACCGGAGTTGTGCGGCCTCGTCGCAATCTCGTTGATCAGCAGCTTGCCGTCGGTCTGGGAAAACTCGACTGCCAACAAACCGACCACATCACAATCGGCCGCGATCGTTTCACAATCCACTGGGCTTCGGCATGCAGATCATCCGATTCCGGCGCTGGAGCGCCGATCAGCTCACGCAGCATTCCATCGACCTTGCACGGTCTCGACCAGTGGATAGGTGGGCGTTTCCAGACGGGCGGCGGGCGACCTGCATTGCGAGCTCGCGCTCCAGCAGGACCCGCTCTTCCAGAATCGGGCGACGTTCGATTCTCCAGCTCATCGAGCAGCGACTCAAGCGCGGGCAGGTCTTCCACGGTCCAGACGCCGCGCCCGTCGCAAACTTCACCCGATCTGCTTTGACAATAAGCGGCATGCCAACACGGGCGACAAAATCCGCGACATGGCTGCGATCGACGACCGCCAGGAACGTTACGGAACAGCTAAAAGGCACACCGGCAATCCGAGAGCCCGAAACCGCTCGCGTTGCATGCGCTTCGATTGAGAGAGGCGCATCACCGAGGAGGACGGTCGCGACCATGTGGCCACCGGTTTTCCCAACTGTTCGAGCAGAGATCGGTATCGACCAGTCAGATCGAGCGGTATCGTCGCAATGCGCGGCAAACGCTTCGACCGTGGTTGGATCGCTGTGATCGCCGATGGTGACGTCGGGAATCACTTGCGCGGCGCCATCATCCGTGCGACTTGCCAGAACAGCCAACCGCACATCGAGCGCAATCGCCGCGGCCGCGCTCATGCGCGCCAGTTGACCAGCCCCGATGAATCCGATATCTGCTCGATCGCTCCGCACCGATCCTTCCGTGTTCGAGTGGAGCATACCAGCGCCACGTACAGTCCTTGGCCGCGCGAATCTCGTCATTCTTAGGGGTCGGGCTTCCATCCCGCAATCATTCGAAGCTCACCATGGGTAGTCGATGAATCGAAACATCAATTCCACCGTTGGCGAAGCCGATTTCGAGGCATATGACGATTTCGCGGCAGAGGATGCCGCCGGGGAGTTCGAGCTCACCTGCCCCAGCTGTGACCATCTCCCGAGCGCTTGACTCCTCGTACGAGCGCTTGTGTCTGCCCGGGATGCCACCGGCACTTCTGGTTGCCAGCCCGGGAACGGGTCGATCTCGTCGCAGATCCCGGATCGTTCCGGGAAACCAACGCCGAGGTCGCGTTCCTGGTCGAGCCGCTGACATTCCGGGACGCCTGGCCGATGACCTGCCAGCCATCGTCCCAGATCTCCGCTGGGAGAATGTGGTGACTGCGCCGTCACGATTGGCGGTGGCCGGGAGTAGCGGTCCTGGTTGTCGTCAGATATGGCGATTGACACCCGGTTCGATCGGTATCGTCACTGTGAGAAGATCTGCCTCGCGATGGAAGACGCGGCCACCTGCGGGTGCCGCTGATTGCGATCGCATCTGGCGTGCGTGCAAACCGATAACGAGACCTTGACCTTCGCCCAGAAGGTACGCATTGCCTCCGTCGTAGGTCGCCTGCAGCGCAACGGGGTCCCATTCACCTCCGGGTCCTCGCACACCCGACCACCGGAGCGTTCTCACGGGACTTGGCAATCACGGTAATCTGGTTCGCGAACCGGCGGCCCAGCTCGCTTCATCCCGCCCGCACCAGAGGCTTTGATCGATCTTGGCACCGCGAGCAGCGAAGAGATGCTTGCTGCGGAATGATCGACGGAATCGTCGAGCGAACTGCCCTGCGCGAGCGCGTTTGCGACGGTGCTCGATGTGCTGACCTCCTCGCGGCTCACCCAGGCCGTCCAGCGCTTCGCCGGTTTGGACTTCGATTCCACCAGGACGCGGTAGCGACGACGCCGCCATTGCCCGCAATCCTGGCCGCCCAACCCCGAGCGACTATCTTCTGAACGGCTCCGGTCCAGCCTGATCGAAATCCACGGCGATCGCACCGGAGTCTCGGATCCCAACCTCTACGTGGGCATTACGATCGAGGGCGTGACTGTTGGATTGATCGGCGGTGCTAGGGGAACCCGAGTGTCCTCGCGTCCGGGATTCCGCACCGTGGTTCGCCTATATCGCCTCGCCGGGCAACTCGAGTTCCCAATCGCATTGATCGACTGGGATTGCTGCAGGTTTCGGCAATCGAGGGGGCCGCGCTGTCCACCTGATTAGCCAGGCAATGCGGGTTGCCGTATCGATCCCCGTTCCCATGGTCGCCATCGTCACCGGTGTAGCCGCCGGTCCCGGAGCCATGGCGCTGACGATTGCCGACTCGGTCTACATGCTCGAACATGCCTTACTCGACTGCTGGACTCGATCGCCCGGCCCATCCCGGATTGGCTTTCTGACCGCGCAGTCGGGTTTCTGGGGAGCCAGAGAGTGCTTGCGGCTCGGAATCGTCGATGGCGTGATTCCTGAGCCTTTTCCAGCGACGCTCGATCGATCCTGATGGAGCGGCACAACAACGAGGCTCACCATCATCCATGCGCTGGCGGAACCTGCTACAACGGTATTGGCCAACGACGCCTGCTCGATGGAGCGCACGCAAGCTTCGGCACCTGGCCTCGCCACCTCGGCCGGACGGGAGGCGCTCAGTATCGAATTGCTCAGTTGCACGAAATTCAGCAGTCGCTTGGACGCTCGATCGAAGAACTGGCGCGGACGTCTCGAACATCACCAGCTCGGTCTTCCGAACTTGCCGTCACTTCCGCAGGTGGACCTGTCGTCACTTCCAGCCTGTCCAACGCTGCCGCAGATGGATCTGTCGTCGCTGCCGGCGCGTCCGACGCTGCCGCAGGTCGATTCTCGGTCTGCTAACCTGCCCGTCTCTGCCCACGATCCGGTCGTCTGGGCAAGTCCCGTTCTGACATGAGCCATCTCGCAGAGCGATCTTCGCGGCAACTCGCCGTGGGTTCGCCGAACGAGTCCAGGACGTGCGCGCGACACCGGAGACACCTGACCAATCCGACTGCAGGAGTCTGAACCGAATGAGTGATGTCGTTGCCCAAATCGGCTGGGACTCATTGGCCGCACGGTCGTCGAACAGATCTCCGCGCAACGCGACCGCTGGCAGCGTGACTATGGCTGCGGGTCGTCATTCGCGCGCTCATCGACTCCTCTGACTGGCGGCATTGCCTCGGCCACGAGCGGCGGTTTCTCCAACGATGACCTTGCAGCCGTGCTCGATCACCGCTCATCCGGGGCGGATTTCCACCTTGCCGGAGTCGTTCGCTGGTCGAAACGCACGGTTTCTGGAGAGGCGCTCACGCTCACGCAACCGTTCGGACCCATCAATGCCATCGACACTGCCGCGGGAAGCAAGACCGCGAACCCTGGCCATGACCCTCACCAATGGCGGAGGAGCGGTGCTGGGTTAAACAAGGCGCCCATGGCTCGGCTCGCATCCGACCCAATGGCCGCGCTGCTTGGTCCGAGTCTGGCGTTTCGGGGACGCACACGCTATGAGACCACGTGCGGAGCGGGTTTGCCGGTCATTTCTACGTTGCGTTCGCTGATCGCTTCCGGAGACGAGGTGACGCGTGTCGCTGGCGCGTTGTCCGGCACGTTGGGCGCGATCTTCGCCGATCTCGATCAGGACAAGCCGTTCTCGCAGGCGGTGGTCGTGACGCCAAGGCTGCGGATTCACCGAACCGGACCCGGAGGAGATCTGAGCGGGTTGGGACGTGGCGCGGAAGGCGCTGATTCTTGCACGCACCATCGGCATCCTGTCGAGCTCGACCAGATCCAGATAGAGAGCCTGGTGTGCCGGAGGCGCTGCGACGGCAGCGTCGATGATTTCATGGTGGGCATATCGCGTGTCGACAAGGACAGGTGAGCGCGCAGCGGCGGCGCGCGCCAACGGCGCTGATTGAAATACGTCGCGACCGTTGCTGCAGGTGAGCCGATTTCCCGTTGGAATGCGGAGATTCCGCTCGATACCGTCTTCGGATCGCTGATCGGTCCTGAGAACATCATCACGATCCGCTCGAAGCGTTATGCCGCCAATCCGATCACACGGTTTATCACAGGCGCCGGCGCGGCGGTGACCGCGGCCGGCGTGGTGGCGGACATGCTCGATCTCGCGACAACCTTGGGTGAACAGGAACGATGACTGCCAAGAACGCCAACCGATCGCTCGAACAGATCCGCTCAGCTTTCTCCTGACGACTACTATCAGTCTCCGGTGGCCGGCGAACCCTGATCGCCTACGCTCATCGCAGGCATCCCGCAGGGCGCCAGGGTGCTCGATGCAATGCGGCATCGGTCGTCTGCCGTAGACATCGCCGAGGCCTGGCGCAACAGTGTATGGATTCGACGACTATCCCGCTTATCTCGCGTTCGGGCGCGCCAGCTCGCGAACACCCGCGGAATAGCAAAGCAGATCGACTTCCAGGCCGTCTCGGGTGAAAAAGCTGTTCAGTCCTATCCCGAAGGAGATTTCGATCTGGTGTTGGGACTGGGCGGAGGCCTGAGCTGGCGACCATTCCTGGCGGTTCGCGGGCGGATTGGCGGCCGCTCATCGTTGGCTCAAGGCAAAAGGCGTCATCATCAACCGGCGACCTGATTGCCCCGGGAAAGCCCTCAGATTTGATGAAGATGGTTTTCGGGCAAAAAGCTGCATGCGGAGGACGACTATCTCGCGGCGATCGATGTTGCCGGATTCGATGATCTACGCTGGGCGCTCGGATGACTCGCGACTGGGACAATGTCGCCGCCACTATGGACTCGGCTTCGCGCCCTGATCCCTCGATCTCGGTCCGAGGATGAACTGACTGCGCAGCAGCTCACCGAGGCAGCGCGCACGCATCCCGAGGTCGCGTTCCTCAACGTAGTCGCACGAAAGCGCTAGGCGAAAGACGGTCTTCACGCCGCGAGAGACACCTCCGCCCGGATCCGTCTCACCTCGATGTCACCGAGGCAACAGCACGGTCCCCCACACCCGAGACGAAGAGGCCGCGCCCGGGCATGGCCCGCCGAGCAGCAACTGTTGTTCGACGGCTGGGTCGCGCGTCTCTCAGATGAGCACTAAGCGCGCCAACTCGGCATTGCTTCGCCTATCCTCAACCAGAGATGACCATCTCGCCACCGTCGCGCGAATCGAGCAGCTCATCGTTCTGCAGCCGCCTCGTGATCTTCCGCCTGCTGTCATTCACTGACTCCGGCCCGATCTCGATTCCTGGCTGAAAATCCGAGGCTATCGTGAGGCGGACCGCACCCCGGTCATGACCCATGGATTACGAATCAGCACAGTTCGATGACGATGTGAGCGTGCCTGATCTGACGAAGGGATCGAAGGCATGTGCGAGCATGAACAACCTCTCCGCCGCCATTCTGCCGAGTCACCGGGCGAATCCTGGAGCGCATACCGGACACGGGACTGACGTTCTTTGGGCTGTACCGAGAAGGAAAAACACTCGTCGCGTGCGGGCCGTCGGTCACTGACGGCGGGCTGGTCGGCCTTTCGGTATCGTCACCGATCCGGAATTACAGGCGCAGGGGTCATGCCGCCAGGTTGGTCCGCGGCATTGCTGGCCCAGGGAGTCCAGGACGGCGTCGACCGCCTATCTCCAGGTGCGTCATGAGTTAACACCCTGCAGCGATTGCGCCTCTACGAATCGCTTCCGGGCTCGAGAGGCTGACGGCAATGCCTATCGCATCCGCGACTTCGATCGGCTGGTTTACATGGATCCAGTCGTATTCCATGCCTCGCGCAGTTCCTTCGGCAACGGCCCGGCCGTGTGTTGCTCGACCATGGCGAGCCATGGATTCCAGCGCCGACACCGGCGCAGGTCACGCATTATGTCCAGTTGTCGATGACGCGTTGCTGAAAGACGAGAAGCAGATTTGGGAAGTGCGAGCGTAGCTCATCGAACGCCTCCAGTGCGTGGTGACTGGCATTCCATCCAGAGTCCGCCTTCGCCAAACAAGCAGCAACGTCTGGTGCAAACGCTGGTGGTGATTTCGCTGGTCTGGTCTGCCTTGAATCCACCCGACTTCAGCCTGGGGCTGTCGAGTTCGGTCCCGGCCCCAAACTCTCCTGGCACCAATCAGTCGAACCGCGGTGAATCCGCAAAGCTGACGTGCGGCTTGACCAAAGCAAAGACCGCCTTCGGCAGGTGACGATATCGGTCGTCTCGCCAACCACTGAGACCGCAAAGAGGCGGTTCCCTCACCGTCAGCCGAGGCGAAGACCTCGAATGGTCCGCAAAGTCGACACCTCGACCTCGGGAAAGACTGGTGATTCCCACCGTCCCGGGTTTGTATATCTGATCGAGTCTCCAGGTTTCCACGGGGAGCAGACCAGCCATAAAGCCATGAAATGTTACTGTCGAACCTTGACACGCACCGTATCAATTCTGTGGGATTGACTATTCAGGGAGTAACCGACCTCATTCTCCAGGTTGGCTTCATGGTCGTCATTGCCAGGACGCGCCGCGTTCCCGGCCATGAAGGCGAGCAGCACTCGGCTGCACCTGGCGTAAGACCCTGGCCGTTCCATCGTTTGATGGAAGCGGCTGGATGCGTAACATCCACGCTACCAGCCGCAAGAGGAGAGCGGGATACTTCAGCGAATCCGAAACACCGCGCAGGGGTTCCCGGCCGGTTCCGGTATTCAGGCGACGAGTTTCCGCACGAGCTCCAGAGAGGAATTCATGTTCTTCGATCCATTTATTGACCTCATGTTCCTGGATCTATCCTGGCCTCTTGGGCGCAAAGGTCAAGGGCGCTAATATAGGTGCATTCCAAGGTGCCGACTATGGCTGGTCGACTGGCGCACAGCGGCTCGCCGCATTCTCGACACCGAAGGGTTGCAGGCTGTGCCGGTAAAGTCACCAAGGGCGTCCTGAGCGACCACCATGACCCACGACATCGGGAAGCCGTGCTCAGCGTGTACGGGAGCACCGGTTGCGGCTGTGGCGATTGCCGCGCACGAAGCCGGCTACGCGATTCAGCATCAGCAGGGGTATGCGCCGTTGAAGGCGCACCGCGATCGTGCCACAGTATCGATCGGGTCCAACCTCGGCTTCTTCTTCGTCCTGATTGCCGGGGTGATGCTCGGCAGCCTGGACAATGGGCTGGATCGGCGCGAGCCCTTTGGCCTGGCCACGCTCTTCGCGCTGATTACGCTGCAGGTCGAGTTCGACGCATCACGCCGCGCCAAACTTGCCCTGGTGCAGTCCGGTATCGTCGATGGCGGCGTGCCGAGGCTCGGGAGAGCAAAGGCGTGGATCTTGGTTCTGGGCGCGGCGGCATGGACCTATGTTGCCGGGTTCCTCGCCTCGCTTCTCTCGCTCTATTGGGTCATGCTGTTGACCGGCATGTCTCGCGACGAATAGCGGGTTCGCGCTGGCGAACACGCATGCCCGGAGGAAGCGCTCGGATAGCAATGTCCGGGCGCTTCGTTTACCCGGTGGTGTCGATTCGCAAGCGCCGCAACTTCGACGAGGCGATCCAGCGCTTCGTTCTCATAGAGATAGACACCCAGCGATTGCTGAAATCCGCCGATCACCAGCGCATTCGCGTTGCCCGCCTGGTTGTCAGACACCATGCTTGTCCGGGTGTGGCGGCGACTTGAACCGCATATCGCTGGCAAGCCCAACGATTCCCCAGTAGCGGCTCGGATCGACGTATTTGTTGAGACATCGAAGTATCCGGCCTCCCAGTTCGTTCCGAGTCCTCGCTGAGCTGGCACAGAACGACATTGCTGTTTTCGAGTTCGGCGATATCCCAATTCGTAGATCATGCGGGCTTGTTGACCTGGACGCCCTTGTTGTTGATTGGCTCGCCTGTTCGACAGTAGACATCGAACCCCAGCGCCCGCACCTTCGCCGCCAACCGAAGGTTATACTCCTGATCCGCCAGCGAAAACATCGGCCCGCTCAAATACACCCGCATGCCGCGACCTCCTCGGGAGTGCTCCATTCTAGCGGCCAAGGGCACTGGTTTGGTACACTCGCCGCAATCGATCATTACCGGAGAAGAGGTCACTGATGGTCATGAAAGCAACTGGCACGTCGTCGACTTCGCGGCTGGTGTCGCAGTGGGCGCCGTGGCCGGGGCAGGCATCGCCTATTTGACCACGCCTCGCAGCGGCGACGATCTGCGCCAGGAAGGGATCGATCTGGTCGATTCGGCGCGGATGCTGGTGAACGTGCCCGCATCGACCGCGAAGCAGAACTGCGCGACAAGTTCCGCATGCAAGTCGGTCGCCGTGACGCCCTCACCTCGACCCCGACAATGTGCGTTCGCCGAGTCGCATCCGCCCACGATTCCGCTCACCTGAGTCTCGATCCGAAAACTCAACAAGTCGATCGCGCAGGCATTGCAAATGCGAACATGTGTGCTATTCTGTTCGCATGGCAGCTACGAACTATGTCGACTCCCGTTGCAAGACCGCCATCAACCGCGTCTACGGCATGCCCTTCAAGTGGTCGCTCAATCCGTACATCGCGGCTGCATGCACGCCTGCCACTACTGCTATGCCCGCGAGTCGCACACCTTCCTGGGTCTCAATGCCGACAGTGACTTCGAGCGGCAGATCTGCCAAGAGCAACATCGCGGAAGCGCTCGATCGTGAACTGAGCCGGCCCGGCTGGGCGGGCGAATCGATCGCGATTGGAACAGCCACCGATGCGTATCAAGCCGCCGAGAAGCGCTGGCCTATACACGGGCCTGTCTCGAGGTCCTCCAGAAACACAACCAGCCGTTCAGTGTGGTCACGAAATCGCCGCTGATCGCACGCGATCTCGATCTCAGCCCGGCGATCTCCTGCCGGCGCGCGTGCATATCTACTTCACGGTCACCACCGTCGACGAGTCGCTCTTGACGATCGAGCCAGGAGCGTTCCCGCCCTGGCAAGCGGCTCGAAGCGCTGCTAGGGGGATGTTGCGGCAGAGGGCATCGTCTGCGGAGTCATGATGGCTCCGGTCATGCCAGGGCTGAACGATCGGCAGGACAGATCGAGGCCGTTGCAGAAGCTGCGGCAGCGGCGGGGGCAAGCACTTTGGGCAGGTCCGCTCCGGCCTGCGCCGCCGGTCCGCGAACTGCTTCTTCGCGTTCCTCCAACGCGAGTTTCCAACGCTCCTTCCCCCGGTACATGCGACGCATGGAAGGGCAACACTCCGCCTTGAGTCTGCGCAGTAACAGCGCATCGAGGACTGCGCCGCCAACGCGCGAGCGCGTTTCGGCCTTGCCGTGACGGAACGTCGCGCACATCCGAACCGGCGCGGTTCGGCCACTGCCGGCGCAACTCGCGATTCCACTTCCGGAACTCGATCCTCCCATGCCTATCCTGCCCGGTATGATCTCGCGCCTGACCGGCGCGATTCGAGGAGGAAGGAGCGGGGACCAATGGCGTCAGTCAGCCGGTGGCGGTTGGGTCGGTTCGAGGCGATCTCTGAAGCAGCATGGTGGCTGGCAAAGACACCGCTTGCCGCCCAGTTCGGCGCGAAGGTGCTGGAAAATGGCGGCAACGCGGTGGATGCGGCAGTGGTGACCGCTGCCGTCGCCGGCGTGGTCGAACCCTGGATGAACGGGTTCGGCGGCGGAGGTTTCCTCTGGTCCGACACGACAGCAAGAGCGGCGAGTCCTCGGCTGTTTCCTATCCCATGGTCGCTCCGTTATCAGCCACTCCGGACATGTTCCCGCTTTCTGGGAAACCAGATGCCGGAGCTGGCTGGCCAGGCGTTGTCGGCGTGGCGAACATCATTGGCGCACGATCGGTCTGCGTTCCGGGCACGCCTGCCGGTCTCGCGTTGGCGTTGCAGCGCTACGGGACCTATTCGTTCGCGGAAGCCCTGAACCCAGCCATCGACCTTGCGCGACACGGAATTCCAGTTTCCTGGCACATGTCGATGGAGATCGCGCGCGATCTGGAGAACTTGCGCAAGTTCGAGGCGACCGAAGCTCTTCTCTGTCCCAACGGGATCGTGCCCTGGTCGACCTCGCAGGACAATCCAACCCTGCTGAAACAGGAAGAACTCGCCGCGACCCTGGAATCAATTGCCAGGGACGGCGCCCGATCGTTCTATGAAGGTCAGATCGCGCAACAAGTCGTCTCACACCTCAACGGACTCGGCGCGAACCTTTCCTCGACGACTTCGGCCGCCGATATCAAGCAACCATCGAAGACGCGCTCATCGGCACCTACAACGGTCACCAGGTCGTCACGACGAACAACGGCACGGGCGGACCGACCCTGGCGGAATCGCTCGGCCTGCTGGACGGATTCGACCTGTCTCAGGTGCCAATAACTCGGTCGAGGCGCTGCACACAGCGCATTCGCCATCGCCTTCGCCGACCGTTTTGCCTATCTGGCCGATCCGAACTTCGTCGATGTCCCTATCCAGGCACCTCTCCGATGCCTGACCTCGACGGCGCTGCGAAGACATGGCTAGACCGCACGCGGTTCTACGGGCAGGCAGTAGGAACAACTCGGCGTCGCTCATGGGCTGAGGGCTCGATGCCCGACTACCGAGCGGGGGAAGCACGACCCATCTGAGCGTGATCGACAAGGACGGCGTGGCGGTTTCGCTGACACAATGCCGCTGAGTCTATGGGGCAGCCGGGTGACCGTTCCGGGAACCGGGTTGATCATGAACAACGGGATGATGTGGTTCGACCTCGAACCCGGGCGACCAACCGATCGAAGGCGGCAAGAAACCATTATCGAACATGTCGCCGGCCATCCTGGTTCGCAATGGAGAAGCTGCTGCCGCGCTGGGCGCCAGCGGTGGACGGCGATCATGAATTGCATCGCGCAGATTGCCATGAACTTGCTCGACCATGAACTTCAATGCAGGAGGCGGTCACATCGCTGCATCGACCGGTCGACCCCGACGCTCTTCGCCAGCAGCCGTCTGCCAAAGGCAACCGTCGATGGCCTCACTTCGCTGGGACATCGGGTGTCGGTGCGCGATGAGACGCTTTTCTTTGGCGACTTCGCGTCACCCGCGTGTGTCGAGCGGATTCCGAGTGGTCAACTCAAAGGCGGTGTCGACCCGTTCTACTATCCTGCCACGCTCACGGCGCCTGATCTGCTCGGGCCGTTATGGCGTATCGTTGGGGGAGCGCAATCCGTTTACCTCCAGGCGTGGAGTACTGAGTGCCGAAACGACAATCCGCCCTTCGAACGTCCCAAAGGCGGCTCATCCGCGTCGCCATTCGCGTACCGCCTGGACTTTTCCTCGCGCTCGCGGTCACGCTCGGCTTCCTCGAGCTTCACGCAGCGCGCATGCCGAACTAGAACGCACGATCCCGAGTCAGGATGCCATCCTCTCAAGCCCGCCGGAGAATTTACAGTTCTGGTTCACCGAGCGCGTGTCGATGGATCCGACTCCACCGGTCATCACGGCTTCTCGATGAGGACGGAAACAAGCTCGAGACCACTCAGTGTGACACTGATCCGAATGATCCGCGTCACCTCACGGCCGAGGTGTCGGGTTTCGTCTCCGGCACCTATACCGTCAGTTGGACGGCACCGGTTGACGACGGCCACACCCTGAGTGGCACTCTTCGGTTTTCGCATTGGCACCGCCGGGCGCCAGGAGCCGCCACCGCCGGCGAGCAGCCCGCAATCTGGGCGGTGGTCTTGCGCTGGATCACCTTCTCGGGGCGTGAGTGCCGCTGCCGCCGGATTGATCTGGATCGGGTTCAGCGCACGGTCTGATTCCGACAACAACAAGCCAGGCGTGGCGCAGCTGCGATGGTCGCTGCGGTCGCCGCGCTTCTGGCCACATTGCTCGAACCCGTACTGCAAGCCCAGTTCCCCCCGTCCGTGTCACCAAACCAACCCTTTCCGAAGCCGTCGCCGGGCTTCCCCAACCCGTGGTGGCTTCGTCCAGCGGGACCGGCAGTGCGTGTCGCTGCGCTCGGTGTCATGCACTTCTACCGTAAGAAAGACGCGCGGAAACCGATCGGCCTTGTTGGCGCGCTAGGCGCCTTGGCGGCATTGCTCGGGCTCGCGCTCACCACGCACGCCGCCGCTCAGGAAGACTGGAATCTGGCCGGCAAGCTCTCCGTGTCGCTGTACGGTTCTCCGGTTGGGCTGGTCGGGGGATTGATCCTGCTTGGTGTCTGCCTGGCCTCGCGGCGCGCCTGCGGAAGGCGAGACGTCCGGCAAGGATGCGCTGCGTGAGTTTAAGGCCGTGCCATGGTGTTGGCGCCGATCGGCATCGTGACCGGGATCGTGAATTCGGGCCTGATCTTGCCCTCGATCGATTCACTCTGGGAGACGAGCTGGGGCAAGATCCTGATCGTCAAGGTGGCGATTCTGGCGCCGGTCATGATCTCCGCGGCGCGCCATCACCCCCGGCTGCGCAAGCATCTACAACGGATCGGGAATGCCCTCAGGGAAGCGTGCGGCTTGAGACTGCGCTCGTCGCGGCAGTAGTGCTTGGCGGAACGATCCTGGCTCTCTCAGCGCCGCCAACCACCTCGAGCGGCGAGGTCACGAGCATCGACCTGGCGGCACCGCTGGCTGGCAACGATCAGGTCAGCGAGGTGCTGCACTCGATCATGTCGCCGATGCGCGCCGGCGAAAACGAGATTCGTGTGAATGTCGGCCTGCTCGACCCTCGATCAGGGGGCGAGGTGATCCTTATCCAGCGCGTGCGGCTCGACCTGATCAGCTTGAATCACGAAGCCGAGCAACGCGACGTCGAACTGGTGCAAGACCCCGCCACGGGTGATTTCGTTGCGAACGGACTGCAACTGACGATCAACGGCTGGTGGGAAATCGACGTGCTCGTCCGCCGCGGCGGACTGGAAGACGAGATCGTGCCGTTCTTCTTCTCATCCCTGATCCGAACATCAACGGGTTCGACGCGCCGCAATTCGACGCTCGTCGGATGAGGCACAAGGCTCTTCGAGAGTGCGCTGGATATGGAGATGACCACCAGCGTGCACTACACTGAGCGGCTGGCGTCCGGGTTGGGAGGTGTGGCGATTTCCGAACGAACGGTGAGCACCGGCAATAAAATGGTCGCCACTACCTCCCTAAAGCGGCAGGTGACCAGTGCATCGAGCTACTGACCATTGGCGACACCTCGGCAGCACGCTGGGCAACGAGTGGATCGAGCGGATCTACATTCCGATCTTCCCACCATCTGAATGGGGAGCAACCTACGACGGCGCGCGCGACTTCCAGCTCGGACGCCGTGTTGGTCGGCGACGACGTGGCGCGGTTATCACGTTCTATGTGACCCGGAGTCGGACACGTAGATTGCAGCCTGGTATGCGGTGGATCGATGAGGAGACCGGGCACCTCGTCAACGAGACGATGGTCTCCCGACTGCACTATATGCGCTGGCGGTTCTTCGACTTCGATGCCCCGGTCGATATCCCCGTTCCAGGAACCGTGGCCACACCGGTTGCGTCGCCTCAGGCGTCTCCGGTTGCCAGTCCGGCCGCGTCTGCCGGAGACGGACCGATTCCTGGCCTGAACAGCTCGTCATGACGATGGCCCGATCCAACCGCCACCGGGTCAGGCGCAATGCATTGGCTGTGACGAGCAATGACGTGCCAAGGTCGACCGCGACGGCCATCCAAAGCGTGGTCACCCCGACAAGGGTCAGCGCAAGCGCGACCAGCTTGACCGCCAACGAGATTCCGATGTTCTAACCGGATGATCGCGACGGTTCTGCGCGAGAGGTCGATTGCGCCTGGAACGAAGAGATCGTTTCGCAGGATTGCATTATCAGCGGTTTCCACGGCGAGGTCGGAACCGGTCAGCCCCATGGCAAACCTGACCGTGCTGCCCAGGGCAGGACCGTCGTTGACACCGTCGCCCACCACCGCCACGGCGCCGGGTTCGTTCACGCAGCGCAGCAACGCGAGACGCTTTCTCACCAGGAAGAAGCTCGGCCATCACCTCGTCGATACCGCACTCCCGCGTCCAATGACACTCGCGGTCGAGCGGTTGTCGCCGGTCATCATGGCAATGGGCTCGATACCCTGTTGGCGCAACCGCGCTGCCAACTGCCGCGCTTTCGGGACGGATCTGGTCAGCAAGCGCAATGGCGCCAACGGCGACAGCCTGTTCCTCTTCCTGGCGAGCTACGAGAAGAACGTATTTGTCGCCCAGTCCGTTTCAGTGCCGGGTACTGACCCCAAGCTCGACGAACCACGCCGGCGAACCGACCCAGACGCGCGAATCGTCGAGGATGGCGCTTGCGCCGCGACCGGCAGTGGCCGCAAACCCTGCTGCATCCTGAATCGGCACACCATCGCGAACCGCTCGCTCGACGATGGCAAGCCCAGGGATGTCGGAAAGCGCCTCGACAGCCGCCGCATGGAGCAGCACATCGTGCTCGCTCCCTCAAATGCGATGATCGAGGTCACAACCGGCTTTCCACGGGTAAGCGTGCTCGCCCGTCGAAGACAACCGCTCGCACCGAAGCGATTGCTTCGAGCGCCGCACCGCCCTTGACGAGGAAGCCTCGTTTCGCCGCGACGCCCACAGCAGAGACAATGGCCACCGGAGTCGAAAATGATCAGAGCGCATGGACACGCGATGAGGAGCACCAATCCGCGAGTCGCCCAATCCCGCCAGTCGCCGGTTGCTGCGCCACCAATGATGGCTACGAGAACGGCGGCTCCGACGACAACCGGGGTGTAGATAGCCGCGAAGCGATCGATGGTCTGTTCCGCATGACCACCGCCGCGGGCATCCCTGACCACCTGACGATGTTGGCCAGCAAATTCCGCTGCCGTGCAGGACACGCGCACCACGACCGAACCAGATCCGTTCAGCGATCCCGCATAGACTCCGCGAACCAGGGAACTTGTCGGCGGGCAGCGATTCCCCGGTGATCAACGATTCATCGACCGTGTAGTCGCCCCTTCGTCCAGCACACCATCTGCAGGAAATCGCTCGCCGGGCCGCACGCGGATGAGATCACCCGCGACGGCGTGACTCGATGCCGACGAGCCTTCTTCATTGCCGTTGGTGACGCGAAGCGCTTCTGACGGTGCTAGGGGTGGAAAGCGATGAAAGCGCTTCGGGTGCGATCGAAGGTGAGGCTTTGCGCGAGATTTCCGATGGCAAACAGCGGCGGCAGCAGGCGGCTTCCGCGCCCAGTCCCCAGCAGCAACGCACCGAGAATCGCAAGCGTCATCAAGACGTTCATGTCGATATGCAGGTTGCGTGCGGCTTGGCAGAGCGGCGCGGCCAAACGTCCACGCTCCGGCGACCACGGCCGCTGCGTATGCGATTCTGGCGACATCGTGACGATCGCCGATCAGGATGATCGCACCCCCCAGGATCCAGCGACCACTGCGGCGATCGCCAATTGGGAACGGCGGTCAGCAGCGCGAAGGAGCCCGGACGCGCGGGCTGCGCCTTGCGAAACAGCGCGATACCCCGCGACCTCGACAGCGTGCAACACACGCGGTGTCACGTCCACCTGGCTGCGGGAATCCGTCTCGACCGTCAACGTGCCGGCGCCAAAGTTCACCGTCGCTGCTGCGACGCCGGGGAGACGTTCCACCGCGGTAGCGACGCTCCTGGCGCATTCAGCGCATCCATCCCCGCACGTCGTAGACCGTGCGCGTGCCGGCAGCTCACCGCGCGGGGGCGTCATCCGGCTTGCTCTTCCGCGGTGGCAACGTCTTCGGCAACATGGTCCGACGCAACCGAAAGGATGTGGGCGACATGATCGTCGTCGAGCGAATAGAAGAGCACGCGGCCGTCGCGAATGATGCTTGACAAGATGGTTCTCGCGCAGGATACGGAGTTGATGAGAGACCGTAGTGCGGTTGATGCCCGTGGCTAGCGCGAGATCGCAAACGCAGAGTTCACCATCTCCAAGCGCTGCCAACATCCGCTGCCGAGTTGGATCGCCGAGCACTGGAGAACAAACGGGCCATTTCTGCCATCTTGGGCAGGTCCGAAGCTGCTCGCGGGCCGCGCGGACCTGATGAGGGTGAATACCAGTTCCTCGCAAGCGACCGTCGTTCACGCCAGCCTCCCATATGTGCGTTGTCATGCACATGTTACGACGCGAGCGTTCCCCGAGCAAGATCGTATCGAGTTCTGTGGCTAGGATCGGAATCCGGACAGCACCAGACCGATGAGCACGATGGAGGCAATGATGCGGTAGATAACGAAGACCGCAGTCGATTTCGTTTGCAGATACCGCAACAGAAAGCGAATGGCCAGGAAGCCAGAGACAGCAGATGCCGCCGGCGCCTCGGCCACGATTCGGGTGATTTCGGTTCCGCTTGGGTCTGACTGATCAGGTCGGCCAGTCCCTTGAGACCAGCGAAGGTCACCAACGGGATACCGAGCAGGAACGAGAAGCGTGCGGCATCCGCTCGCGTGAAATCCCGGAACAGCCCCGCCGTCAGCGTCACGCCCTCGACCGTGAGGTTCTGGCGAGCGCGATCGCCTGCGCCACTCCAATTGCAACGGCGTCGGGCACCCGGATCGAGCGCAGGATAATGGATCTCCTTGCCGTACTTGTCAGCGCCACAGCAGAATCGCAAAGGCCGCGAGCAAGACCGCAATCACGATGATCGCCCGCTCTTCGTTCGTATCGCTATGAAAGAAATCGTCGAGGCGATCCTGGAACAGGAGCCTGATGACTCCCGCCGGGAATGGAACCAATCACGATCAGAATGCCGAGCCGGGCATAGAACGCCGCACGATCAACGCACGCTGGCCCGACTCGCCGGGTTCGGGACCTTTGAGAAGTGAGACGTTCTTGTGCAGCATGGTTGGAATGGCGCGGAAGATGTCGACCAATTCACGCCAGAAATAGGTGAACACCGCGAGCAGCGT
The DNA here is from genome assembly GCA_041390825.1 of Thermomicrobiales bacterium. NCBI lineage: Bacteria > Pseudomonadati > Thermomicrobiota > Thermomicrobia > Thermomicrobiales > Thermomicrobiales bacterium. The sequence goes on along the minus strand of JAWKPF010000025.1, from coordinate 47,748 downwards.
CCTGAGATGCAATGCGGCATCAGCGCGTGTCCTGGGGTCTCCCAGCCAAAGAGCCAGGGATGATGATGAGGTGTCCGGGAGGACGAAATCGGCAGGGAACTTCGGTGAGTCCCTGCGCAATACCCAGGATGATTGCCTCGATCAGCTCATGCGGCGCTACGAATGCAGCGGAGCGCCAGCGGCGGTCCGGGGAGTCGAGCTGCAGTTCGGACGCGTCCGTGTCCGCCTCGGGCTCGAGCCACGAATACTCGGCAGCTTCGACCTGCCGGAGGGAAAGGTGCGGCGGCTCCACCTCGATCACGCCTCCCAAATGGTGGAGCCGGGAAGCCAGAGCATGACATGCACCAACACACCATAGGAAAGCGCCAGCTCTCGGCTTCAACCCCAAAGCGCCGCTGAGCACCAGGATGACGGCGGCCTCGTACGGACCAACATAGCCGGGCGACGAAGGCACCAGCGCGCGAGATTTGCGATGCCGGTCGTGAGCATCGTTTCGCACGCCCATGGCCGCTTCGATCTGCCCACCAAAGGCGCGCCACCATGTAGTACATCGAGGCTTCGAACCCCAGGCGACAAGGGACGAAATGGAGACCAGCGCCAGTTCCCGCCAGCGATGAAAGATGCCCAGACCAGTTATGAACGACTCGGCCATGCGGTTGACCTTGACACCGAGCGATGCCGGCAATGGTCCGAGCGCAAGCTGGAGCATGCGGTCTCGCAGGCGACCGCCCTTCGCGAGAAGCACGAGCGCAACCAGCCCTTGCGAGGCCGAAGATCAGCATCGCCAGTTCGGCCACGCGGCTCAGTTGACTGGTGAGATCGACGAAGAGCATGGACGTCGCAATGAATGCGAGCAGCGCCATGCCGTCGAAGATGCGCTCGACCGCAATAGTGGCGAGCGCGGTCGGCTGGTGACGCTGGTGCGTTGTGATAGCGCGTAAGCGCGCACAGACTCCCCCGTGCGCAACGGCATGACGTTGTTGGCCATCAATCCGACGGCGTTGATGCCGACCAGTTTGCGAGCGGGAACCGCCTCGACCGGGCGGAGCAAGACACTCCAGCGATAGGCGCGCACCAGCAAACCGATGAAATAGAGGCCGAGTGCTGGGACGAGGTACCAGTAGGTAACCTGCGAAAACGCTTCCTTGATGGCCGCGTAGTCTTGTCCGCGGAGCGCGAAAACGAGGAAGAACGCGCTTACCGCAAATCCCAGAATGATGCGACGACGGTTCATGCCGGCCGGAGGGCCCTCTCAGATGCTGGGCGCTTCGCATCGCTTGTGACGAGCGCATGCCCTATCCACGCCTCGCCGCGCGGCGAACGTGCCCGAAGGAGTATACGACGGCAATTGACGACAGAATGGCGCGTTCTGATTGATTTCCGCAATCCGACCGAGGAATTCGCATCTCCGATCGGGTGAATCCATCGCTTAGAATGCACAGCACACGAGAAGCCTCCCCTGGGCGGGTCGATCCCACCCCTCTTGCCGCAATGAGGCGACTCCAGGAGGTAGCTCAAGACATGTCCACTTCCCCTGATTCGACCGTCTCCGACCGATTCGGCGCGCGCTCCCGACTGACAACCAAGGACGCCCAAACGGTTGCCTTCTATCGGATCGCAGCGCTCGAAGAGCGTGGATTGGGGACGATCGACAAGCTGCCGTTCACTGTGCGCATCCTGTTGGAAAACGTCCTGCGCAATGCGGGGAGCGAGTTCGTCGACGATAGCGTCGTGGAACGCCTGGCCGCGTGGACCCCACAATCAGCAGGCGAAGAATTCGAGCTGCCGTTCATGCCGGGTCGTGTGGTCCTGCAAGACTTTACCGGTGTGCCAGCGGTGGTCGACCTGGCGGCAATGCGCTCGGCAGTGGGGCGACTGGGAGGCGATGTCACACGCATCAATCCGCTGGTTCCCGCCGATCTGGTGATCGACCACTCGGTGCAGGTCGACCAATATGGCACCCTCCGCTCCTTCTTCTTCAATGTGGAGATGGAATACAAGCGCAACAGCGAGCGATACGCGTTGCTGCGCTGGGCCCAGCAGTCGTTCCAGAACTTCCGCGTCGTGCCGCCAGGCACCGGCATCGTGCACCAGGTGAATCTGGAATATCTGGCGCCCGTCGTCGCGACCAAGACCGAAGGATCGGAAACGGTTGCCTTCCCGGACACGCTCGTCGGCACCGACTCGCATACCACAATGATCAACGGGCTCGGCGTGCTGGGTTGGGGAGTCGGCGGCATCGAGGCCGAGGCAGTGCTGCTTGGCCAGCCGCTGTACCAGCTGATGCCAGAGGTGGTCGGGTTCCGTTTGACCGGGCAGCTGCAACCGGGCGCCACCGCGACAGACCTCGTCCTCTATGTGACGCAGATTCTGCGCAAGCATGGCGTGGTCGGCCGATTCGTCGAGTATTTCGGAAAGGGATTGAGCAGTCTGTCACTCCCCGACCGCGCGACGTTGGCCAACATGGCGCCAGAGTATGGCGCGACCGCCGGGCTCTTCCCGGTCGATGATGAGACATTGCGTTACTTGCGCGTGACAGGGCGCCCGGAGGCGCTGATCGATCTGGTCGAGCGCTACACAAAGGAACAGGGCCTCTTCCGCACCGATCAGACGCCCGATCCGGTGTTCAACGATGTGCTCGAGCTCGACCTGGGCGATGTTCAGCCGAGTGTGGCAGGTCCCCGCCGTCCGCAGGACCGGGTGTCGCTCCCGGACGTGAAGTCGACCTTCCGGGGCGCGTATCAGGACCAGATCGGATCGAACGGCGCGCATCACCTGGGCGCGGTGCCGGTGGTCATCGGCAACGAGAACGAAGAACTGCATCACGGCGCAGTCGCCATTGCAGCTATCACGTCCTGCACCAACACGTCGAACCCGGCGGTCATGCTCGGCGCCGGCCTGGTAGCCAAGAAGGCGGTGGAACGCGGACTCGATGTCCCGCCCTATGTCAAGACAAGCCTGGCGCCTGGTTCGCAGGTGGTGACGGCGATGCTGAACAAGGCGGGACTCACTCCTTATCTCGAAGCGCTCGGCTTCCACACCGTCGGCTATGGCTGCACGACCTGCATCGGGAACTCTGGTCCGCTGCCCGTGCCTGTGGCCGAGGCAATCGACGAGAACAAACTGGTCGTGGCAGCGGTGCTCTCCGGTAACCGCAACTTCGAGGGCCGAATCCATCCGCAGGTCCGCGCATCGTTCCTGGCGTCGCCGCCCCTGGTAGTTGCCTATGCGCTGGCGGGGAGTGTCGATGTCGATCTGGACAAGGATTCGCTTGGCGAGGATCCAAATGGGGAGCCGGTCTATCTCAAGGATATCTGGCCAACCCCGGAGGAAGTCCAGAACGCGCTCACCGTGGCGGTCGACTCCGAGATTTTCGCCAACGAGTATCGCAGCGTGTTCGAAGGCGACGAGCTCTGGCAGTCGATGGAGATTCCGAAGGGCGATCTCTACGAGTGGAACAAGGAATCGACCTACGTCCAGGAGCCGCCCTACTTCATCGACTTGTCTCCAACTCCGGAGCCATTGAGCGACATCAACGGCGCGCGGGTGCTGGCGCTGCTGGGCGATTCGGTCACGACCGACCACATTTCCCCGGCCGGATCGATCGCGAAGACAAGTCCTGCGGCGCAGTACCTCATCAACAACGACGTCGCGCCGGTGGAGTTCAACTCCTACGGTTCACGACGCGGCAATCACGAGGTCATGATCCGCGGGACGTTTGCCAACATCCGCCTGCGCAATCAACTGGTGCCTGGCAGCGAAGGCAATATCACCCGCTACTTCCCCACGGGTGAAGACATGTCCATCTACGATGCGTCGATGTTCTACCAGCAGAACGGCACGCCGTTGATCGTGATCGGCGGCAAGGAGTACGGTTCAGGCTCCTCGCGCGACTGGGCGGCCAAGGGAACGCTGCTGCTCGGCATCAAGATGGTGCTGGTGGAGAGCTTCGAGCGTATTCATCGGAGCAACCTGGTCGGCATGGGCGTGCTGCCTGCGGTCTTCCTGCCAGGTCAGAACGCTGAATCGCTCGGTTTGACCGGCGAAGAAGTATTCGATGTTTCCGGCATTGCCGAGGGACTCAAGCCAAACGGTCGCATCCAGATCAAGGCGACCAAGCCCGACGGCACGGTGACCGAATTCGAAGCGGTCGCCCGCATCGACAGCACGGTCGAGCTCGAGTACTACCGCAACGGCGGCATCTTGCAGACGGTGCTTCGCCGCCTCACTGCTCCGGTGGCATAGGACCCTGAGATCTCAGCACGACGACCCCTTCCGGGATGCCTGGGAGGGATCGCTTGCTCTGATGCGGAAACCGGACAACTGCTAAGGGGTATATCCCAGCGTTTCAACGGTGGAACTGCGCGGAGCGAAGGTGGAATTGCCCAAAGCTGGACTCCGCATGAAGCGTCTTGGCGCTTCGACCGAAGCGCTCAGATTGCGATGTACCGATCTCCACGGAGGGCATTCGAGGCGGCAATGGCGACCCGGTAGTGGTACCGGTCGAGACCGCACGCGAACTCGCTGCGCGTGACAAGCGTCGGGGTCAGGATTGCAGAACCAGCTTTGAGCTCGAGTGCGTCGGCAGCCACAATGCCATCCCCGAAGATGGCGAGCACATCGGCAAGCGGGAGCTGGACGAGAGATTCGAGCTCTTCCGGATTCGGCGTAAAGGCGGAGAGCGGTTCGTCCACACGCCACAGAAACACGGTCTGGATCTCCCGGTCGAGGATGCCGGGCGCGTCTTCACTGACGCCGAACCGAACGCCAACTGGCAGGAGTTCCGCAAGCGTCACGGTCCGGCCAATCTCTTCCTGAACCTCACGCAAGGTGTCTTCGACCGACTCACCGGCGCGGAGATGCCCCCCAACGGTGGCGTCGAGCTTGAGAGGCAACGTGTCCTTGAATCTTCCTCGCCGCTGGAAGGCGAGATAGGGTCCGCCCTGGTCGATCCCGTAGACCCAAACATGGATCGAGGCGTGCCAATCCCCGTCTCGATGCACCAGAGCACGCTGTTTGGCAACGCCGGTGCGCTTCCCATCGGCGGTGAGCACGTCGAATAGTTCAGTGAGGTCCTGAGCGCGGTCGGTCACACGGTTTCTCCCTGGTCGGTTCGCAGCCTGCCGAAGATCAGCACATCGTGCCAGGCGCCGTCGAGATACCTTGCCTCGCGCAACCGCCCCTCCAGGATGAATCCATGCTTGGTGAAGAACCGGTGCGCATCGCTGTTGAATGCCTCGGAACGCACGGTGAGTCGGTGCAGGTTCCATTGACTGAAAGCGACATCCGCAATGGTGTCGAGCGCGTCGCTCCCAAATCCTCGGCCACGATGCTGCCTCGTGAGCACGATGCTGAGCTCTCCATTGCGGTCGACCTGCCCGATATCAGAGAGCACGAGCAGCCCGCACGTTTCTCCTGCCAAAGTTTCGATGAGAAAGGCGACAGGATGCCCAAGCGCTTCTTCCGATGCGAGCCACTGCTCGATGCGCTGCACGACATGGTTGCGGGACACGGCAGGCACCCCGTATCCCCAGAAGCGCATGAGCTCGGGATCATCCAGCCAATCGTGGACAAGTTCGAGGTCGGATCGATCGATCGCGCGGAGGTTGATGAGCTCGCCGGAAATCATGAGGCAGAGACCGAGATTGCGAGAACAGATAGACAGGCGCGATCTGGGAGGTTTCTGGCTCTGTCCGATTCGACCGGACGCAACGATCCCCAGAGTGGGCGGGCGGCCAATCTCTGGGGATCGATCATGGATCTCGATCGAGCACCGTGCTCAGGGGTTGTTGACCTGAGCAGCGTCCGGGGTCTCCCCCGACTGCGCGATGGTGAGCGCGCTGGTCCAGTCGTCGCTCAAGTCGACGATTCCGGCCGAGAAGAGACCAAGGACCAGATTGCCGATGACCAACAGAATGATGGCGACGTTCAACAGGGTTGTGCGCAGCGGTTTGAGCTCCGCCTGGTTGCCCGGACTGAAATACATCACCGCTACAACCCGCAGGTAGAAGTAGGCGCTGATCCCAGAGGCGATAACGACCGCGATCGCCAGCCAGAGCATGTCGGCTTCCATGGCTGCCAGGATCACGTAGTACTTGGCATAGAAGCCGATAAGCGGCGGAATGCCCATGAGGGAGACCATGAAAACCGCCATGGCCGCTGCTGGCAATGGATCGGTGCTGGCAAGTCCAGCGAAATCGTCCAGTGTGGCGCCCCGACCACGCGACTGCACCCACACGATGACCGCAAAGGCGCCGACATTCATGAAGACGTAGGCGAGCATGTAGTACAGCAGTGAAGAAACGCCGCGGGTGCCAATGACATCCTGCAGGTCGTTCCCAAAGCCGGTTCCCTCACGGTAGGCGGCCAGACCGACCATCATGTAGCCGGTGTGGGCGATCGAGGAATAGGCCAGCATGCGCTTGAGGTTCCGCTGCGTCAGGGCAACGATGTTGCCGAGCAGCATGGTCAGCACAGCCAGGACCGCGATGAGCCAGCGCCAGTCGTCCGACAGCGGGCCGAGCGCCTGCACGAGAATGCGGATCATGGCGGCGAAACCGGCGGCCTTCGGAATGACCGACATATACGCCGTCACGGGAGTGGGCGCGCCCTCGTAGGCATCGGGCGTCCACATGTGGAACGGAACCGCCGCGATCTTGAAGCCGAGCCCAACGATCAGCAACAGCAGCGCCAGCAGGACCGACGCTTCGTACCACTCTTTCCCTTCGACCGCGGCGCCAATGCCCGAACGGATGTTATCCAGGCCGGTCGAGCCCGAGAGCCCATACGCCCAAGACATGCCGTAGAGCAAAATGGCGCTCGCGAAGATGCCGAGCAGGAAGTACTTCAGGGCGCCTTCGACTGACTGGGCATTCCGCTTGGTGAATCCGGTCAGCACGTAGGTTGCCAACGCGGAGAGCTCGATGCCGACGAAGATCGTGATCAGATCTCCGGCGGACGACACCACCAGCGCGCCAAGCACGGAAAACGCGAGCAGGATGTAGTACTCGCCGACTGGCACCCGGTCGCCATAGTCCTTGATGTAATTGGCCGAAACCAATACGGAGAAGATCGCGGCAACAAGGATGATGAGCGACAGAAAAACGGTCAGGCCGTCCGCGCGGAAGCTCCCCTGAAAGGTCTCGCCGAGGCGGTCATGTTGCCGATAGAGCGCGCCCATCGCCAGGACGTAGCCCACCAGTGAGATCCCGGTCAGGATCTGGAAGCTCCGGTGCTTGGGAATGAAGGCATCAGCAAAGACCAGCACCACCGCCAGGATGAAGACGATGAGCTGCGGCCAAAGCAGATGCCAGTCTGGAGCGCTAAGGTCGAGATTGAAAAGGTCCACCCGATTTGCCCCTATCCGCCCAACGGGCCGCGCAAGAACGGATCCATGATCCGCTCGAAGGACGGACCGACAATATCGAAGACTGGATTGGGATAGATTCCCAGCACGATCGTAAGCACCGCCAGCGGAACCAGCGTGATGAGCTCTTTCCGGGTCAGGTCCGGCCAGAGCGACGAATCATGCTCGTCGTGGTCATGGTCGTGCGAACCACCCGAAACAGGCGCAAAGGCGACCCCGTGATCGTCGTGGCCATGCCCGTGGCTGTCGCCGTGCGCAGCCAGCATCGCCTTTTCCTCGTCGGTCAACAGACCGTCGCCATGATCCGGCAATTCGTTGTGCGCGCGCCCGAGGACGACCCGCTGGAACATCGAAAGCATGTACCAGGCGGCAAAGATGACCACCAGGAACGCGACGATAGCGATCCACTTGTGGTACTGCCAGGCACTCAGGATCGCCAGGAACTCACCGACGAAGCCCGACATGCCAGGCAGACCGATACTGGCGAAGGTGAAGAGTCCCAGGAAGAAGGCGTAGAACGGCATGCGCCCCGCAATGCCGCCGAACGCCGCGATCAGGCGGGTGTGCGCGCGTTCGTAGAGCATACCGACCAGAAGGAAGAGCGCTCCGGTGTTGAGACCGTGGGCGATCATCACCATCATCGAGCCGTTGAACCCGCTGAGATCGGAGCGGGAGGTCAGGAAGATGTTGGTAAAGATGCCCAGCGTCACGAATCCCATATGGGAAACGGAAGAATAGGCGATCAGCTTCTTGAAGTCTGGCTGCACAAGGGCAACGAGCGCTCCATAGATGATGCCGATCAGGGAAAGCGCGATGATGATCCAGGCCCAGTCCTCTGACCCCTCCGGGAAGAGCGGCAGATTGAAGCGCAAGAGACCATAGCCGCCCATCTTGAGCATGATCGCGGCCAGGATGACCGACGCGGCGGTCGGCGCCTGGACGTGCGCATCCGGCAACCATGTATGGAACGGCCACATCGGGATCTTGATGGCGAACGCGATCAGGAAGGCTGCGAAGACCGCTCCCTGGAAGACATCGCTGTAGGCGCCCTTGTCCCACCCGGTCTGCAGCTCGAGGATGTTGAGCGTGCGGACGCCAGTGGCGTTGTAGTACGCCTGATAGGTGGCGACGATGCCGATCAGCATCAGCAACGACCCGATCAGCGTGTAGATGAAGAACTTGATCGCCGCGAAGACGCGGTTTTCAGATCCCCAAATACCGATGAGCAGGGCCATCGGGATAAGTACGAGTTCCCAGAAGATGTAGAAGATGAAGAGGTCGAGCGCCATGAAGACGCCGAGCATACCGGTCTGCAGCAGGAGCACGGTGATGTAGTACTCACGTCCCCGGTTGTTGACCGAATCCCACGACCAGATGACCGCGATGACCCCGATGAAGGTCGTCAGCACAATCAGGAGAAGCGCGATACCGTCGATACCCATCCGGTACGAAACGCCGAGCTCCGGGAGCCACTTGACGTACTCGGTGTACTGAAACTCCGCGTTCTTGTCGAAGTCCTTCAGCATCCAGAGCGAGAGCAGGAAACTGACCACGGTCGCGACAAGCGCAATCAGACGCGCTTGCTCCCGCTTGACCGAACGGAGGGCGAAGATCAGCACCGCGCCGACCAGGGGCGCGTATGCCGTCATGCTCAGAATGGGCAGGTTGTCCATAACTGTCTCCTACCCCCTACCGGAAGAGATCGCTGAAGGCGGCGAAGTAGACGCCGACGATAACGACCATACCAAGCGCAATGGCGAGCGCGTAATTTCGAACCAACCCAGTCTGCAACGTGCGCAAACCCTGGCTGAGTTCCTCGACTCCCCTGGCGACACCCATGAGGGTGCCGTCGATGACTTTCACATCGATCACGGTCCAGAGGTACATCGCAAGTCTCCGCATCGGGAAGACGACATCGGCGTTGTACACCTCGTCGAAGTACCACTTGTTGTAGAGGAACTTGTAAAGCGTCGGATGATCGGCCGCAAACGCGACCGGGTCGATGCGCCGCTTGAGGAACACCAGGTAGGCAAGCAGGATCCCGCCGAGCGCCAGAATGGTGGAAATCGCGGCAAAGCGAATGATGACTTCGTTGGAAATGTGATGCGCCCCTTCCTCATGCTCGGCGGCCTCGGCAGCGACGCCCGCCTCGCCGGCTTCCTCTTCATGGGTCGCGTCTTCCGCAACGACCTCCACATCATGCTCCTGCGCCGTCGCAAAGACCGGCTCGAGGAACTTGTGGAAGCGCCCGGCATCCGGCGGATACCCCACCACGCCGAAGAAGATGGTGACCGCCGCCAGGATGATGAGCGGAATCGTCATCACGGCTGGTGATTCGTGCGGATGCACATGCGCTTCATCGAAGCGCGGCTTGCCGAAGAAGGTCAGGAAGACCAGGCGGAACATGTAGTAGGCGGAAATGAAGGCCGTGATGAGCGCGACGACGGTCAGCAGGTCGCCGAAGCGCGGAAAGATGCTGCTCTCCCACGCTCCGGTAATGATCTCGTCTTTCGACCAGAACCCTGCGAACGGAAAGACACCGGCATTGGCCAGCGAGGCGATCAGGAAGGTGCCGAAGGTGACCGGCATGAACTTCCGCAAACCACCCATCTTCTGGATGTTCTGCTCTTCGTGCATTCCGTGGATCACCGAACCGGACCCAAGGAAGAGGCATGCTTTGAAGAACGCGTGTGAAACGAGGTGGAAGATGGCGGTCACCCAGGCGCCGACGCCGAGCGCAAGCGCCATGTAGCCGAGCTGGCTGACCGTCGAATACGCGACCACGCGTTTGATGTCGTTCTGCACCGTGGCAATCGATGCGCCCAGAAAGGCGGTGAAGCAACCGATCACCGCAACGACCAGCATCGCATCGGGCGCCTGCATGTAGATCGGATTCGAGCGCGCCACCAGGTAAATACCCGCGGTGACCATGGTGGCCGCATGGATGAGCGCGGAAACCGGAGTCGGACCCTCCATGGCGTCGGGAAGCCAGACATGCAGCGGGAACTGGGCGCTCTTGCCGATGGCGCCAGTAAAGAGCAGGATGCCGATACCAGTCAGGATCTTCTCGGACGTGTGTCCCTCGCCAACCTGCGCGAAGACTCCATGCTCGCCGGCGAAGGAGATGGTGCCGAAGGTCGTGAAGATCAACATGATGCCGAGCCCGAAGCCCACGTCACCGATGCGGTTGACGATGAACGCCTTCTTGGCGGCATTCCCGGCGGACCGGCGCTTGTAGTAGTAGCCGATCAGCAAGTAGGAGCAGAGTCCCACGCCTTCCCATCCGAAGAAGATGAGCAGGTAGTTATCGGCCATGACCAGGCAGATCATGGTGAAGACGAAGAGCGGCAACCAGCTAAAGAAGCGGTAGTAGCTCGGGTCGCCGTGCATGTACCCGACCGAATAGATGTGCACCAGCAACGACACGAAGGTCAGCATCACGAGCATGACCGCGGTGAGCTGATCCGCGTAGAGCCCGATCTCGGCGTGGAAGTTGCCCGAGGCAATCCAGCTCCAGAGATGCTGATGCAGCGGCTCCTCGTTGTCGTAGAGGTCCTTGAAGACCAGCACCGACAGTACGAACGACCCGGCTACGCCCAGGATCGCGAAAATGTGCGACTTATCCGGGAAGTACTTCCGGGACACCAACAGATTGAACGCGCTTGCCAGCAGCGGCAGCAGCGGAATGAGATAGAGATACCTCTCCACGCTACGCTCCCATCTGCATTGGCAACCGCATATCGGCTCCCATGCCCCACGAACCCATGATCATCACGATCCCCTGCGTCTCCCGCATCAGTCTTTCAGCGACCGGAAGTCATCGATATCGACCGACCGGGTGCGCCGGCTCATCGCCAGGATGAGAGCGAGGCCCACCGCGGCTTCCGCGGCGGCCACGGCAATCGAGAACAGCGCAAACGATTGGCCATCGAGCGTATTGGTCTCACGGCCGAACGTCACAAAGGTGATGCTGACCGCAGCGGTCATCAATTCGACACAGAGGAAGATGATCAGCACGTTGCGGCGAACCAGGACGCCCATCAAACCGATGATGAACAACGCCGCGCTGAGGCCGAGAAAATAGTTGGCGGTCAGTTCCATCTGGCGCTCCCGGTCATGACCGTCGTCCTCCAATGTTCATCGGTTGATCGTCGGGATCGCTTGCCATGATGAGCGTGCGCCCCACACCGGCCGGCTCGGCATTCGGCCGCGAAGAAATGCGCGCCGCCTCTTCACCAGACTCGATGGGAAGCACCGCATCGGTGCCCCGCGGATGCCCCAGTGAAATCGTGTCGCGCCGGCGACCCGAATCGAGTCCGAGCCGCTCCGGGAGGGCCAGCACGATTGCGCCAAGCACGCCAACCGTCAGCACCATGGAAATGAGTTCGAAGGGGAGAAGGTACTTGGTGTACAGCACGCGGCCGAGCGCCTGGGTATTGCCACCGACCAGCGCGACATTTTCCGGAGTGGCGGCGCCTTGCGCGCCAGTGATGGTGCGTGTGCCAATCGCAATCGCCACCTCGATCAGCAGCATGATGCCGAGTAGCGCGCCGATCGCCCGTGTCAGTGGTTCCTGCGTGTGGAACTCAGGCAAGTCGTCGATATCGACCAGCATGAGCACGAAGAGCAGCAAGACCATCACGGCGCCGGTGTAGACGATGATCTGGATCACGGCCAAATACTCGGCCCCCAGCATCACGAAGACGCCGGCAACCTGGATGAAGCAGATCACCAGGAAAATCGCCGAATGAACCGGGTTTGTCATCGCCACCATTCCGAGTGCGGAGATGATGGCCAGCCCCCCGACGAGTAGGAATATCACCAGATCCCAGGGCATCAGAAGAGCTTCCCGTCGCTTGCCAGCCGGATCGCGGCCGTGACTACCAGGTTCAACAAGACCAGCGGGAAGAGCACTTTCCAGGCAATTCCCATCAACTGGTCATATCGGAATCGAGGAAGGGTAGCGCGAAGCCAGACATAGAAGAAGAGGAAGATGATCGTCTTGGCGAAAAGATAGATCAGCCCCAACCACCAGTGATTCGTGGAACCGGGACCGCTCGGTCCTCCCAGGAACAGGGTGGACGCAAAGAGCGAGATCACGATCATCGCGATGTATTCGCCCAGGAAGTAGAACGAGAAGCGGAACGCCGAGTACTCGGTGTGGAACCCCGAAATCAGCTCGGTTTCGGCTTCCGGCAGGTCGAACGGGGCGCGGTTGGACTCCGCCACCGCCGCGATCAGGAAGATCACGAAGGCAAGCGGCTGGCTGAAGATGTACCAGTTCTTGATCTCGACCGGGCCGATGCTGAGATTCTGCTGCTGCTCGAGCATGATGTCCCGCAAGCTGAGCGAACCGGCCAGCAGGAAGATGCCGGCAAGCGAGAGCCCCAGGATCAGTTCATACGAGACAACTTGCGCCGCGGAGCGAAGACCGCCAAGCAATGAGAAGCGGTTGGCCGAGGCCCACGCGCCCAGGATGATGCCGTAGACGCCGATACCGCTGACAGCCATTACCAGGAGCGCGCCAACGTTCAGGTCGGCGGCATAGAGATTGACATCACGGCCAAAGAGATGAACGGTCGTGCCAAATGGAATGACTGCCGACGAGACAATCGCCGCTACGAAGACGACCAGCGGGGCGAAGAAGAAGACCCATTTGTCCGCGTTGCGCGGAATGAGGTCTTCCTTTCCGAGCAGCTTGATGCCGTCGGCGATCGGCTGCAAGAGCCCCTTGGGACCCGTGCGCGTGGGCCCCATGCGGTCTTGCATGGCCGCGAGCACCTTGCGCTCGAAGTAGGTCATGTACGCCATGCCAATCAGGAGCACGTTCATGATGATGAACGCGACCAGAAAGGTTAGCCAGATCGGCTGGTCGTTCATGTACTCCCTTGCTCCGCCCACTTCGTGCCGCTCGACGGCGGTTCGACTGCGTTTCCGGTGCGCTCACGCGCTGACGAACACGCAAAAGCGCGACTCCCCAATTCGCCGCGCCAGTGCGAATCTTACTCTGTCACTTGCCGCGGGGCGATCATGCGATCCCTCCCGCGACCGAACCTGATCCCTAGCGGTCGACCGACCCGAGCACGATATCGATCGTACCGATCAGCGCCACCACGTCCGCCAACATCGCCCCATTGGCGACATATGGCAGCACGCCGAGATTCACGAAGTCTGGAGAGCGAATCCGGAATCGATACGGAATCGACGTGCCATCGGAGACGACATAGTAGCCATTTTCGCCCTTGGGATGCTCGACGGCGACATAGGCTTCACCGACCGGCGGACTGAAGCCCTTGATCACCCATATGAAGTGCCGCTGCATGTCCTCGGCAGTCGTCATCGTCCCCTTGTGGGGCGGGATGACATAGGCCGACTCGTACGCCATGAGCGGTGTGTCCATCGATTCGACGGCATCCAGGCATTGGCCAATGATGCTGATGGCCTGGCGCATCTCCTCCATACGGACGAGATAGCGGTCATAGACATCGCCGTGCGTGCCGATGGGCACCTCGAAGTCGAGCCGGTCGTAGACCAGGTACGGCATCGCCTTGCGGATGTCGTAGTTCACGCCTGAACCGCGCAGACAAGCGCCGGTCAGGCAGTAATCGATGGCAGCTTGCGCGGAGATAACGCCGATATCCTTGGTGCGCGCGATCCAGATCGGGTTCGCGGTCAGCAGTTCAGCATATTCCTTCTGCCGCTGCGGGAAGACCTTCAGGAAATCCCTGATCTGATCGGGCAGGAACTCGGGAATCGGCCGCGAGAACCCGCCGATTTCCATGATGTTCGTCGTCAACCGGGCGCCGCAATACGCTTCGAAGACATCGAGGATCAGCTCGCGCTCCCGGAAGCAGTAGAGCGACATCGAAAGCGCACCGATATCGAGAGCGTGGGTGCCGAGCCAGACGAGATGCGACGCAATACGCGCAAGCTCCGAGAAGATCACGCGCCAGTACTGTGCCCGTTCCGGCGACTCGAGACCGGCCAGCTTCTCGAACGACATGACGCAGCCGAGATTGTTCATCGGCGCGGCGACGTAGTCGGTTCGGTCGGTCCAGGGAACCACCTGGGCGTAGCGATGCGACTCGCCAAGCTTCTCGACCCCGCGATGCAGATAGCCGATGATCGGGTCGCAATCGACGATCACCTCGCCATCCAGCCGCAAGACGACCCGCAGCACGCCATGGGTGCTCGGATGCTGCGGCCCCATGTTCAGCACCATCTGGCTCTCGGTGTCCGAGAGGCGGACCTCATCGGTGATGGTGTAGGTCCCGGTTGCCGGAACGTCCTGTATCAGGTCGATCGCGTCTGGCGTCCACTTTGGATCGGTGGTCGTGCTCATGCTCAAACTCCCCGGCCTGTCCAGCGGGTGCGTGTGCGCGGCACCATCCGCTCGGTGTTGTAGCTCGGGTATTCCTTCCAACCGCGCAATGGATAGTCCTTGCGCAGAGGGAAACCTTCGTCCCAGTCATCCGCCAGGAGAATGCGCTTCAGGTTGGGATGACCTTCGAACACAATACCGAACATGTCGTAGGTTTCGCGCTCCAGCCAATTGGCGCCGGGCCAAAGCGGCACCAGGGACGGCACCGCATCACCGTCGTTCACTCCCGCTTTGATGCGCAAGCGAACCCGGTTCTTGATGGAATAGAGAAGCGCAACCACGTCGAACCGTGGAGTCGTGCGCAGCTTGAGCATATCCACCGCGGTGACATCAGTCAGCGCGACGAATGCCAGCTGCTGATGCGTGCGCAGGTAGTCGCAGAGGTCGCGGAAGTACTCCGGCTTCACGTGAATCGTCGTCTCGTCGCGAAATCGCACGACGCTGACGATCGCCGGTCCGAAGACCGCGCGCGTTTCACGCACGGCGGGATGCCGTTCCACGTCCTCGTGGAAGTAGTTGTCGCGTGACCAGAGATCCTCCGGCTCAGAAAAGGCCGATTGGAACTCGGAAAGGCTGACGTCGTCGCTCACCAGATGCCCCAATCGTTCCTACGCGCGAACCGCGGACATGGCCACCTGACGCTCGATCTGCCGGAAGTTCTCCGCTTCAGCGAGACCTTGCTTCTTGGCCATGGTGTCGTACTTGATGACCTTGTTCTGCAGTTCCAGGATGCCGTAATAGAGCGATTCAGGCGTGGGCGGGCAACCCGGCACATAGATATCGACCGGCACAACCTGGTCGACACCCTGCACGACGGCGTAGGTATCGAACGGGCCGCCCACGTTGGCGCAGGAACCCATCGAAACGACCCACTTGGGATCGGACATCTGGTCGTAAAGCGTGCGGACCACCGGCGCCATCTTCTTGGTCACCGTGCCCGCAACGATCATCAGGTCAGCCTGACGGGGCGAAGCGCGGTAGAGCATGCCAAAGCGCTCGGCGAGATCGAACCGCGACATCGATGCGGCGATCATCTCGATCGCGCAGCAGGCCAGGCCAAACTGCAGCCACCAAAGCGATGAACGACGCGCCCAGTTGAAGACGAAGTCGAGCGATGTGACAAAGACGTTCTTGTCGAAGCGATCGTCGATCAAACCCATTCGAGGGCTCCCTTCTTCCAGGCGTAGACGTATCCATCGAGCAGGAGAAAGAGGAATACCAGCATCGCCAGGAAGCCGTACCTTCCCAGGGCGTCGAACGCGACGGCCCAGGGGAAGATGAACACAGCCTCGATGTCGAAAACGACAAAGAGCATCGCAACCATGTAGAAACGAGGCGTGAAACGAGCTCGAACGGGCGAGACGTCGGGCACACCAGACTCGTATGGGTCGCCCTTGGTCTTGTTCGGCCGGGATGGACCGATGAGAAGGTTGAGTCCGAGAAGAAGCAGGCCCATACCCAGAGCCGCAATGGCCATCAGGCCGACGATCAGCCAGTTGTCACCGAACGTCTCCAATTGCCGCTTTCTCCAGCTCGTCGACCGTTCGGATCGGCCGGCCTCGTCAACCCATGTCGCTTCGTTTCCAGCCTGAGCGGCCACCCGTTCGGGCGCACCTCGGGCACCGTCGCGACGTGCGCAATCCTAGCATAGTCAGGATCGCGTTCAGGCCCGACATTCCGCAACAATTCATGGCATTTTGGTCGGAATTCCTGGTTCACAAAGCAGCACCTCGATCGGTGAAACTTGACTCGACGTCTGACGAAGGGACAGCGTCGCGAGGTGCGGCAAGCTCGGTCCGGATGCGATGAGCCAGGCGGTGCATTCCCGGCCAATGTCCATGCGGCGATCTGCTTTCGGTCACAAGCGGGCGACTGCAATGCAATTCAGATCCAGGTCGGAAAACCAGCGAAAACAGGCGCTTCTCGATCAACTGCGGAAGCAAGGGATCAGGGATGGTCGCGTGTTGGACGCCATGGAACGCATTCCGCGCCAGATCTTCGTGGAGCCAGGTTCGGAGGAAGCTGCCTGGGACAACACTGCCCTGGCAATCCCGTATGCCCAGACAATCTCCCAACCGTTTGTCGTTGCACTCATGTCCCAGGCGCTCGAGCTCACGGGGACCGAGCGCGTGCTGGAGGTCGGCACGGGTTCGGGGTATCAGGCTGCGCTGCTCGCGATGCTGGCGCGCGAGGTGATCACGATCGAGCGCATTCCGGAACTGGCAGAGTCAGCGGTGAGTCGTTTCGAACAGTTGGGACTGAACAATGTCATGTCGATCGTCGGGGACGGGGCATTGGGCTGGGAACCGGGAGCACCCTACGATGCAATCATCGTGACCGCGGGAGCGCGTTTCGTGCCGTCCGCGTTGCTCGAGCAACTCTCGGACGCCAATGGGCGCATGGTCATCCCGGTTGGCCGCGAAAACCATGCACATCTGCGACGCTTGCGCAAGCAGAACTGGACGATCGAATCGACCGATCTGGGAGCGGTTCGTTTTGTGCCGCTCATTACGGGAGACGAGGACACGAACCGGGCATGACAGACATCGATCGAACGCAAACGGCGTTGCACGACGCGCTCGCAAATGCGAGGCTGGGATTTACCGGCCGGCAATCCTTGTACGCGAAGAACCTGACAACCGGCGAGATCGTTGCGACGGACAGCGACGTCGAGGTTCCCACCGCCAGCGTCATCAAGGTGCCGATCATGGCCGCGCTCTATCACGAAATCGACCGCGGCCGATTCAGCTCGGACATGCTCTTGCCGATGCAGGAAAGCGATCGGCGCTACGGCACTGGAGTGATGCGGGATCTCACCGTTGGCCGCGAATTCTCCCTTTTCGATCTCTGTCGATTGATGATCGTGCTGAGCGACAACACAGCCACCCGCATGTTGATCAACCTGATCGGGCTCGACCGAATCAACGAGCTGATTCGGGGATGGGGCTATGCCATCACCGAGCTCCGGTATCAGTCCTGGACGCCGCCTGATCCGAAGGAGTATGCCGTTTCGACCGCCGCCGAAATGGCCAATCTGCTGGAGCGCCTCGACGCTGGAGATCTGCTTTCGCCAGCGTCGACCGCGGCTTCCATGCAGCATTTGCGCGATCAACAAGATCACCAGCAGCTCCCGCGCTGGCTCCCCTATCACGAGCACTACCAGCGCAGTGGGCTCGAAAATCACTTGCTCATCTGGAACAAGACCGGTCAAATGACCGGGGTACGGACCGACGCGGCCATCTTCACTGTGCGTTCTGTCAAATGGGTCGTTGCATCGTTCACTCGAGACAGCATCGATCACAGCTACCGGCTGGAGCATGAGGGCATCCTGCTCAATGCCCGAACCGGGCTCGCGCTCTATGACGCCTGGGGACGCCCGGCTTTGGAGAAGGAGTAACCCGCTATGCCCTATCGAACGCTTGCTCCCGACCTCATTCTCACCGGAGGCATCATTCATACCGTCGATGCCCACAACCGGACGGCGACCGCCATCGCGATCAAGGACGGCCACATTGTCGGCGTCGGACTCGATGATGAGATGCGCGATTTGGCCGGCATGGGAACCACAGAGGAATCGCTGGACGGCTATGTGGTGATCCCGGGAATCGTCGATGCGCACAACCACCTGCTCTTCACCGGATTCCTGATTCAGGAGATCCAGCTATACGATTGCCGCTCGATTCCAGAGATCGTCGAGCGCATCCGCATGGCCGCGAACGATGCGGCGCCGGGCGAATGGATCGTCGGGCGCGGTTGGGACGAGAGCCTGCTCGACGAGGGCCGGTTTCCCAACCGGCATGATCTGGATCCCGTCTCCCCCAACAATCCTGTGCTGCTCCATCGCGTGTGGAACAAGCTGACCTGCAACTCCGCGGCGTTGGCTGCCGCAGGAATCGACCGTAACACGCCCGATCCCCCTCGCGGCGTGGCCTACAGTGGCTCGTTCGACCGGGACGAGCATGGCGAGCCGACTGGACTCTTCCGCGACCGCGCCAAGGACTTGATCATGAGCGCGATGCCCGCAAGGTCCGATGCCGACTACGCGCGCGCTGTTGCAGTGGGAAGCACGCACTACAACGCCGCAGGCATCACCGCGGTGGGCGAACCGGGTCTGTATCCGGCGGAAGTGCACGGGTTTCACCAGGCTCATCTCGATGGCGATCTCTCGGTCCGGACAGAGATGATGTTGGCGGGCTGGGGGTTCGGGTCGATCGACGACGAAGCCGACCTGACGAATCGCTTCTCATCGCTTGGTGTCATGACCGGATTCGGCGACGACATGCTCCGCATTGGAGGCGTCAAGTTCATGCCCGACGGGGGGATTGGCGACCGGACCGCGCGGATGTTCACGCACTACCAGGAAGAACCGGACAACTTCGGCCAGTGGATCGTCGAGCCAGCCGAGCTCACCCGCTTGATCAGGTTCGTGCATGACCGTGGTCTTGCGATCGATACGCATACCTGTGGAGACGAAGCGCAAGAGGTGACCGTTGCAGCTTACGCAGCGGCTCAGCAAGCCAACCCGAAACCCCGGCTGCGTCACCGCGTGCACCATGCCTACCTGCCGACCGAGCGGGCACTGGACATTATGGCGAGTCACCGGATTCCGGCGGTCGTGTCGAACCCGTTCCTCTATTCGCTCGGCGAGAGCTACATCACGTCCCTTGGATTCGAACGGGCGGCACGGATGATGCCAATGCGCACCTATCTCGACCGAGGCATCCCGCTGGCTGGGTCGTCGGACTCTCCGGTTGCTGTGTTCGATCCATGGATCGGG
The DNA here is from genome assembly GCA_041390825.1 of Thermomicrobiales bacterium. Lineage (NCBI taxonomy): Bacteria > Pseudomonadati > Thermomicrobiota > Thermomicrobia > Thermomicrobiales > Thermomicrobiales bacterium. Next base: position 28,224 of record JAWKPF010000025.1, on the reverse strand, counting down.
TTTCGCGCGGCGATCGTGCGAGAGACGGTCAAGGGCACGCAACTCGACGAAAGCGAGCGCATCACCCCGCTGGAGGCCTTGCGCTCCTACACGATCGGCGGCGCGTACGCGCTCGGGCGGGAAAAGCAGATCGGTTCGCTCGAAGCGGGCAAACTGGCGGACTTGTTGGTCCTGGCCGACGATCCGCTAACGGCGAATCCCGATCGATTCCTGGACTGGAAACCGCGCGCCACGATGGTCGGCGGAGTCTGGACCGTGGATAACCGTTGAACATGCGTGTGTTCGATGTCGCCATAGCGGGAGGCGGTCTCGCCGGCTCTTCGCTGGCGGGGGTGCTGGCCCGCGGCGGTCTCGATGTGGTGCTGGTCGAACGAGAGCACGCCTTCCGAGACCGAATCCGCGGGGAATTCACGTGGCCATGGGGCCGCGCCGAAATCGACCGGCTGGGCATCTTGCCAGTCTTCGAATCGATTGGCGCGCTTCCACTGGCGCGCATGGATGAGTACCTCGATGGCGAATACAACCGCAGCATCGACGTGATCCCCCAACACGGGCTGACCTACCAACATGCCCAGCTACAAGACGCGCTCATCGCGTGGGCCGAGGAGCAAGGGGCGACCGTCGTCCGTCCCGCTCGGGCCAAGGAATACGTAAGCGAAACCGTCTCGGAACTGAAAATCGACCACGACGGCAAGGAGCAGACGATTCGAGCGCGGCTAACGGTGGCCGCTACGGGAAAAGAGTCAGGTGTTCGCGCCTGGACAGGCGGAGCGTCCCGCACTGATCCCGAGCACCACCGTTTCGGCGGCGTCCTGGTTCAGGGCGCGTCGTTTCCGGACGGATCGCTCCTTCTGGGACAGAACTCGCCGGAGCAGGCGTTGCTGTTCCATGTGGGAGGCGGTCTTGCGCGGCTCTATCTCCGCACGTTCGACGACGTGCTGCAACACACCGGGATCGCCCGCTCGTTCGAGACCATGCTCGCGTATGTGCGGCCATGGTTCGCCGCCGAAGTACTCGCGAATGCTGAGCAGGCAGGTCCGTTGGGGTTCTTCCCCAACAGCAACACTTGGGCAACTACGATCGCAGCACCGAATCTTGTACTGATCGGCGATGCCGCCGGCAGCGCGGACCCAAGCGGCGGCCACGGCACGAGTTTGGTTTTTCGGGACGTGCGGGTGCTGAGCGACCTGCTGATGCGCAACGCAGATTGGCCATCGGCAATCGAGGAGTTCGCTCGAGAGCGCAAAGCGTATTTCGACGTGATCCATGCGCGCGATCGATGGTATGGGCTCGTCGCGGCCGGACGTGGCGCCGAAGGCGAGGAACGGCGCGCTCGCCAGGCCAAGGCGCGGGAGATCGACTCGACGCTGGGAGGGTTCGGCGCAATCGAATTTCTCGGACCGGACGGCCTGACACCGGATGAAGAACACCGAAGTATCTACTTCGGCGAACACGTCTCACTCGACATCTGACCGTGCGTTCCAGTCACATGCTGGGCCATTCGCCACACCATAGCGAGGACTTTCGCGCCGGGTTCGTCGCCACGATGCCATTGTGGTTGGCGATCATCCCCTTTGCCACGGCGTACGCGCTCCTCGCCCGAACCAACGGGTTCTCGGAGATCGAGACAATTTCCATGAGCTTGTTGGTCTTCGCAGGCAGCGCGCAACTGGCGATCGTGGACATGGCGCCGGAGAAGGCCGGGTACCTGGCGATTCTCCTGACGGTCCTGCTGCTGAATTTGCGGCATGTGCTCTACGCATTGACGCTGGACCTCAAACTCTCCCGCCCTCGATCGATTCCGAAACAAGTTCTGGCGGCCGGCATGACCGATGAGAGTGTCGGGTTGACGATCGCGCATTTGCACCGCAATTCGGCGTCGGACTGGTATTTCATGGGGACTGTAGTCAGCCTCTACGCATCGTTCGGGGTAGCGACGATCGCTGGTGTCGTTCTCGGTGGGCGCATTCCCGATCCGGAGCGGCTGCACCTCGACGTGGTATTCCCGCTCACGTTCGTGGCGTTGCTGCTCCCATTGGTGCGCAATCGGCGCGGAGTTGCAATCGCCGTGACAGCCGCAGGGCTTTCGGTCGGCTTGCGCCCGTTGTTCGGCGCGAGCAACTCCGTGCTCGTCGCCATCCTGGCGGGAGCCGCCGTTGGGTTTCTGCTGCCTGTCGACTCGTCTCGACGGGTACCGACCGCCAGCGAGGATCGCTCGCCATGATGCCGCTCATTGTGGCTGCCGCGGTCATCACCTACCTTACCCGCATCAGTGGGTTCTACATGCGCGCCGAGCGGTTCTCGCCACGACTCAAGCAGTTCCTGGACGATGTTCCGATTGCGGCGTTCGCCGCGTTGGCTGCGCCGGGAATCCTTGCCAGCGGCGACGCGTCTGTGCCGAGAATCACGGCGGTGCTCGTCGGCGCGGTGTTCGCGTTCAAGTTCGGCAGGCTTTGGGTGTGCGTTACGGCAGGGTTTGCTGCCTATTGGGTGGCCCGGCTCGTCGCCAGGGTCTAGCGAAGCTGGTCGCCTGGTTCCCGCTCCCGCGGAGGCAACGAATCCAGCAGGTTGCGTACCGGGGAACGTGGACACGGCGGCCGATTTGACCGCCGTGCCCCAACAGGTTTCGGGATGCCGAGATCGACCTACATTCCCATCGCGTGGTAGCCGTTGTCGACGAAGATCGTCTCGGCGGTGATCGCCTTGGCGCCATCGCTGGCAAGAAAAACGGCCAGTTGGGCAACGTCCTTGGCATTGAAGGTGTCCTTGAGCGGGGCGCGCTCACCGAACATCTCCACCATGGACGAGAAGCCGGGGATTCCGCGGGCTGATGCCGTTTTCACCGGACCGGCGGAAATCGCGTTGACGCGGATCTTTTCCTGGCCCAGGTCATACGCGAGATAGCGAACGGCAGATTCGAGACCGGCCTTGGCGACCCCCATGACGTTGTACTGCGGGAACGCGCGATCGGCGCCGAGATACGTCAAGGTTGTGATGCTTCCCCCGTTTGGCATCAGCGGCACGAGCTTGCCTGAAACGGCGATCAACGAATAGACGCTGACCGACATGGCCGTGTTGAACCCGGCGCGGGTCGTCTCGCGAAACGGATTGGTCAGCTCAGCAGCCGGGGCGAACGCGACACTGTGCACGTAGCCGTCCACCGTGCCGTAGTCTGCCTTCAACCCCTCGACGAGCGTGTCGATCTCCTCGTCATTCTCGACATTGCAGGGATAGAGCTTGCTCTCGGGCGAGTCCTTGATCAGCTTCTCGCAGTCCTTTTTCATGCGTTCGTCGAGATAGCTCAGCGCCAGCGTGGCGCCGGCATCCAGCATGGCCTGGCCGATGGCATAGGCGATGCTCCACGGGTTGGCCACACCCATGATCAGAATTGTCTTTCCTTCGAGTGTGCGGTTGTCGCTCATCGAGCTCTCCTCTCTTCCGTCGTGTCGTTCGGGCGCATCGGGAGGCGGGCACTTACCGACGAATGCCGATCGATGGGCCACCCTGCGAGCATTTTAGTGCATGATAGCGGCCTGGAGAACGATGAGACGACCTGAACCGGTTGGTCACCACGGGAGCATGGCTTGGCACGCATTCCAATTTTCGATGGGCACAACGACACGATTCAGCAAATTGGCGAGGGAAAGCGCTCGTTCTACCGGCGAGGCGCGAAGGGACATCTCGATCTGCCGCGCGCGCACGAAGGAGGCTTGATCGGCGGGTGTTTCGCCATTTTCTGCCCCGATCCGGACGAGGACGTCGCCCAAATGGAACGAGAGGGCTTCGACCCAAGCGAGAAGAAGAAGCATGCGTCGCCGGCGCTCGAGTTCTCCTACGCCTACAACAGCATGGTCGACCAGCTGTTGGGGCTGTACAAGATCGCCGGAGAGTCGGATGGTGAAGTCGCGATCGTCCGAACGACAAACGACATTCGCTACAACATGGGAAGCGACATTTTCTCGATCGAGATTCACATGGAGGGGGCGGACGCCATCGACGACGATCTCGATTCGCTCGAATGGCTCTACATGGCCGGACTTCGCTCGCTTGGCATTGTCTGGTCCCGCCCGAACAACTTCGGCTCAGGAGTGCCGATCAAGCGTACGGGATCACCGGATGTTGGACCGGGCCTGACCGATCTGGGAAAAGCGCTGGTGCGGACCTGCAACGAGCTCGGGGTCCTGATCGACGTTTCCCATCTCAACGAAAAGGGATTCTGGGACGTCGCGTCCATCTCCAGCAAGCCAATCGTCGCGTCGCACTCGAACGCCAACGCACTCGCGCCGGCCGTGCGGAACCTGACCGACAAGCAACTCGACGCGGTCAGGGATTCGAACGGGCTGGTGGGCATCAACTATCACTGTGGATTCCTGCGCAAGGACGGATTCTCGAGTCCGCACGATACATCCCTCTCGCTGATCGCCGATCACCTGATCTATATCGGCGAGCGCATCGGGATCGACAAGGTGGCGCTTGGTTCGGATTTCGATGGCGCTGCGATGCCGGGCGATCTGAAGGACGCGGCCGGAATGCCGAAGTTGATCGATGAGCTGCGGTCGCGCGGATTCGACGACGACGCGCTGAACAAGATCGGGTGGGAGAACTGGCTGCGCGTGTTCGATGCCACCTGGGTGCAATAGGCGCATCATTGATATCGGGCTTGCTCTGATGCGCGTGTGCTACCCTCTGCCGGGTCGCAATTGCGACCCGCTCTATCACCTATTGGCGCATCGCGCAACAGGCTGAATGCCAGAACTTCCCGACAGCCTACAGACCGACAACCACCTGCTTTGGGTGTTGATCGGCGTCAGCATCGCCATGGTCCTGACGCTCGATGCCATCCAGAGCGCGGTCGACGGAGCATGGCCGCATCAACACCGCCCAAGCCGGCTGCTGCCTCACGAGCGGACCGCGCAGTCGATCTGGGGAGTCGTGGCGCTTCTCGTGATTGCCGGGGGATTGCTCCTGATAACCAATTTGGGCATCCTCCTCTGGCAGGACATCGACTACGGTGACAATCTTGTCCTCGGCAGCATCTTGCTTGCCGTGGGATGGGTCGTCTTCATGTTGACCAGCATCGAGTCCTTCGGCATTCGACGGTATCTGTCGTCCATCGGTCCAACCGCGCCGATGGCAGTGATGGTTGTGTTGATTGCCGCCATCGTGCTGCTCGTGCTGAGTCTGCTGGATATCGTGCCGCCGTGGGAGGAATTCCAGGACGCGTTGCCGATCATCTATGCTCCAATGAGATCTATTGCATTGTTGATCGCCACAGGCTGAGCGAAGATGCCTCCGGAGCAACCAACCGATCCGGAAACCCCTCCAAAGCCGACGCGAAAGCGCCAGCCGAAACCGGCAGACCCGAACCAGCAACCGCCAACGAGCAAGCGGTCCGCCAGGGCACCCTCGGCGAAGACCACTGCAGCGGAGTCCGCGTCGAAGCCCAAATCTTCCACCAGCAAGCCCCGGGTGAAAGCAAGCCCTGGCGCTTCTTCAAATGCAGGCTCCAGTTCGGCTCCTCCTGACCAGGCCAAGGCGACGAAGTCAGCGAAGCCGAAAAGCGCGTCCTCCCGCTCCAGGAAGACCACATCGGTCGATACGCTGAGCGGCACATTCGAGCAGAAGCAGGGCGACCCGGAGCTGTATATCGCGCGAACGATCCGGGACGAGCCGGAGAGCGTCGCGCCGATCGACCTGCCGTCGGCGCCGATGTCGGTCACGGATCTCCCGTCGATCGAGGGAACCATCGTCGAGATCGAGCGACACCGGGATTCCCTGTTCGACAACCCGACCTTTCTCGCTTTCTGGCTCTCTCGCTTTCTGGTGCAGGCAGCCCAGGGAGCGCTGATGTACGGGTTGCTCGTGCTGGTCGTCGATTCGACCGATTCGTCGGTGTTCAATTCGATCTTCGTCGTTTGCTCGGTGATTCCCGCCATCATCTTCGGGCTACCCGCCGGAGTCGCCGTCGATACGCTTCCGCGCCGACCGTTGCTGGTGGCGCTGAATCTGGTGCGTTTTCTGTTCGTGCTGGCGCTGGTGGTGCATCCGCCTTCGATCGTTGGCATCTTCGCGACCACGTTGGCAATCTGGCTGATTCATCAGTTCTACGCGCCGGCGGAAAGCTCGACGCTGGCATCGATCGTGCCACGCAGTCGATTGGTCGATGGACAGGCGCTCTCGAATCTGGCGCTCGTCATTGCACAAGCAGTGGGCGTGATCGCAATTGCTCCGCTGCTCCTGAAGACGAGCAGTCCCAGCTATCTCTTTGCGGTCTGCGCTGCCTTCTTCCTCACCGCGGCAGGGCTGGTGCTTCAAATCCACGTCGGCGAACTCAAGGGCCAATTGGCGCAGATGAGCCGGCATCCCGATGGGATACTGGCGACCCTGCTGCGCGGTTTTCGAGTCACCGTGGGTGATTCGGTGCTTTTCCGCGTCACCGCCGCCGATGTGATGGTGGGCATCGGGCTGAGCGCTCTCGTCGTGGTGGCGCCGATCTATCTCAAGCGCATTCTGGATACATCGTCGGAAAACACCGTGTTCGTTTTCGCGCCAGCAGCGATCGGCGTGCTGATCGGGTTGCGGGCGGCTCCCTATCTCGGTCGGTATTTCGGCTTGCGTTGGGTGGCGGTCTATGGGCTGGCGCTCTTCGCGCTATCGATCGCGTCATTCGGATTCCTGAGCGACATTCACTGGCTGCTGGTCGATACCTTCCACATTCCCATCGACCGCATTGCGCATGCGCTCCACTTGCCACCACTCGCGCTGCTGGTGATGCTTTTCTCGATACCGGCGGGCTTTGCGTCTTCGATCGTCGGCGTCGCCGCGCGCACGATAACGCTCGAACGAACTCCGCTCGCTTTCCGTGGACAGGTCATCGCCACGCAATCGCTCGTGCAGAATCTGGGCGCGCTCGTGCCCACCATGCTTGCCGGTATCGCGGCCGATCAGTTGGGCGTCGAACGTGTCGCGATCATCATTGCGGCGTTGATCCTGGCAGGGATCATCGCGGCATTCTTCATCAGCCGCCCAACGGACACCAATCCCGCGCCCGCATAGCGACGATCGCTAGCCTGCTCGAAAATCGACTCGTTTGAACCGCTTCTTGCCAACCTGGAGCAAGATGGCCTCGCGCTCTGAGGGCGCCGGCTGATCGACATCGTCCACCCGGACGCCGTCGATCGAGAGGCCGCCCTGCTGAGCGAGCCTGCGGGCTTCGCCGCGCGAGGCAGTCATCCCAGCCCGTACGAAAAGCTCGGCGATCGGCATCTCCTCAGCCGGAAGCGTGACCGAAGGGATGTTGGGATCGGCCATGCGCGCTTCGATCGAGGAATCCGATGAGAACAGCGCCGCTGCCGCCGCGGCGGCCTCACTGGCGGCAGCCTCGCCATGCGTCAGCGCCGTCACCTCACGGGCAAGCAACTGCTTGGCCGGCCGGAGTGCCTCCCCGTCTCCAGCGGTGATCGCGGCGATCTCTTCATCCGGGACGAAGGTGTAGAGCTTGAGCAATCGCTCCACATCGGCGTCGTCGACATTCACCCAGTACTGGTAGAAGTCATACGGAGAGGTCATCGACCCGTCCAGCCAGACCGAGTTGCCTTCGCTCTTGCCCATCTTTTGCCCACTGGCCGTCGTGAGCAACGGGCTGACCAGGGCGTAGGCTTCCCCTGACTCGACCCTGCGAACCAGGTCGGTTCCCGCCACGATGTTGCCCCATTGGTCCGAGCCACCCATTTGCAGACGGCAGCCAACGGTTTGGAAAAGATGCAGAAAGTCGTATGCCTGCACGATGCGGTAGTTGAACTCGACGAAGTTCAACCCCGCGCCCGACTCGACACGCACCTTGTAGGTCTCAGCGGCCAGCATCTCGTTGACCGAGAAATGCCTCCCGATGTCACGAAGGAACGGGATGTACTCGAGTTTGAGCAACCAGTCGGCGTTGTTCATGAGGAGCGCGGCGGGATTGTCGCCAAAGCGGTCGCCCCGGAAGTCGAGAAATCGATCGAACTGTGGCAGGATGCTCTTGAGGTTCGAACGAATCGACTCCTCGGTGAGCAGCACACGAGTCGAGGTCTTGCCCGATGGATCGCCAACCAGAGCAGTGCCGCCGCCGCCCAGCGCAATCGGACGATGCCCGAAGCGCTGGAGCACAGCCAGCATCATGATGCCAATCTGGTGTCCCACATGCAGTGAAGGCGCGGTTGGGTCGAATCCGATGTAGGCAGTGACGGTCTCCCGCTCGAAAAGCGCCCGTAGCCCGGCTTCATTCGAGATGTCTTGCACGTAGCCTCGGCGGCGCAGGTAATCAACCGGGTTTTCCCCAGCGAGCCGCGCCTGAACGGCGGCGTCACGCGTGTGCGATGCGGTCGAAACGTCAGATGTCGCCATTCAAGAATCCCTGCACATAGCCCGGAATCTGGGACCAGTCTCCGGAGTAGATCCACATCCCTTCGCTGGTGGTATCGCCCCAAACGAAACTATCCAGATCGGTGAACGAAATCGATTCCGCCGTGAACGACGGGGCGGCGAGCGCCAATGCCAGCCGGCGGGATTGTCCCAGATTGTTGCGCACGACCTTGCGGTAGTCCTCGACCAACGTTGGCAATTGGTCGCGGAACTCGTCGGACGTGACCTTGCTGAGCATCGCGAGCAAGACGAGGTGCTGACGCATGACTCGACCGGTGTCGGCGTCCTGATGCCGGGTACGCACGTAGTCGAGTGCATTCAGGCCGTCGAGGTGGATGGTTCCCGCTGGGAAAAAGATCTCCTTGATGCCGTAGTCGGGGGTCGGAAACTCACCGTCGTAGAGATCGTACGGGTTTTCCACGTCGATGCCACCGACAGCGTCGATGATCTCCTCGAACCCCGAAAACGTGGTGGCCACGACGGCGTCTGCAGTGATGCCGAAGTTCTCGGCAACTGTGTCGATCATGGTCTGCGCGCCGTACTTGAACTCGGAGTTGTGTGCTTTCGAGCCAAAGTCGTAGGTGCGGGTGATCTTGTCGTATCCGAAGCCAGGAATGCTGACATACAGATCGCGCGGCACGCTCACCGCGCGGACGGTCGCGTTCGGGACGTCGATCCTGGCGATCATGAAAACGTCAGCGTTTTCCGGCTGGTCCGGTTCGCGCGAATCGAGCCCTGCCGCCAGCACGGTCAGCTGGGTGATATCAGCGGGAGTGACGTCGTCCTGCGCGAGGGCGCGCTTGATCTTGTATCTGACCGAAAGCAGCGCAAATGGCAGCGCCGCGACTCCTCGCACAATGGTGCGCCGTTTGATTGGAAACGCCATGGACCCTGACCTCTAGTTCGACGAACGTGCCCTGTGCGCTCCACCGCGCAGCCGGGGCGCACCGACGGTACCACCGGGATGGCACGTTGGCAAGGAATCCGGCCCTCTGTCCGCGCGGCCGTGCAGCTCGCGATCGTCGACGGCAGCTTCTCTGCCTTCGAACATGAGATCGAGGGGCACACCGACCTGATCGCGACCCAGCGACTCAGCACGATTCGGCATGCAGCCACTATCATCGTGCTCGAAGCGGCAGAAGCGGAGATCGGCTGATCGAGTTTCATGAGCTTCCGGGGTGTAGTTGAGGAGCGTCGCGCGAGGCGGTGCGACGAAGGTGCGCCCCAAGCCATCCTGTCCTGGGCTACACTCCCAAATCCGCGCGGTGAGGCGTGGACGATTTCGCACTATCGAGGGAAATCAATGAGCCAGGGCGGAACGCCAACGATCGACGATCTGGAAGCGAAGATTCGCTCGATTCCGAACTTCCCGAAACCCGGCATTCTCTATCGGGACATCACACCGCTGATAGCAGACGGTCCGTATTTCAAGGCGGCGGTCGATCTGATGGCAGCGCCCTATGAGTCGGTCGATCACATTGTTTCGATCGAGAGCCGCGGATTCGTCTTTGGCGCTCCGATGGCATATACCCTCGGCGCCGGCCTGGTGACCGTGCGCAAGGTGGGTCGGCTCCCTGGCAATACCCTGCAGGAAGACTACGAGCTGGAATACGGCGTCAACACGGTCGAGATCCATTCCGACGCCATCAAGCCCGGTCAGCGCGTGGTCATCGTGGATGACCTGCTGGCAACCGGCGGCACCATTCGGGCCGCGATCAACCTGGTCGAGCGTCTCGACGCGGAACTCGTCGGGGTGTGCGTGCTCATCGAGCTCAGCGAGCTCAATGGGCGCAAGAAGCTCGAAGGGCACGACGTGCGGAGCTTGATCGTTTTCTAGCGCCGCGTCTCCGAGCACCGACTGCAACCAAACGAGGGGCGCCACGACGCTGCCATCGCAGCGCGGGCGTCCCATCTTTGTGCGATCCGATCACCACCTGACTCAGGACACGTTTCTCAAACGCGTTCAGTTGCACTCTTCATTGCGAAGAAAGTCATGCGCCGCTTCTCCGAGCCGCTGCGCGCCCAGCCGAATGCGATCGACTGGCAGGGACGAGAAACTCAGCCGAAGCTCGTTGTATTGGACGTCTCCCAACGGATAGAACCAGGAACCTGGCAGATACGCCACATCGTGTTGGGCGGCGGTGATCAGCAATTGATTGGCCGATACGTTTTCTGGCAGGCGAATCCAGAGGAAAAAGCCGCCGCCGGGAACGTTCCATTCGATCTCTGACGGCATGGAGGCCTGCAGACCTTCCAGGAGAACGTTGCGGCGAGCGCCGTAGAAATCGCGCAGGCCAGCGACATGCTGATCGAGAAATCCGTCCGCAGCGTGATACACCGTGCGCGTCGCGATTCGGTTGCTGTGGATGTCGGCGCCTTCCTTGGCCATGAGGAGAAGATCCAGCATGTCCGGCGGTGGCACCATCCAGCCGACGCGCAGACCGGGCGCGATCGTCTTCGAGAAGGATCCGAGATAGACAACCGAGGGGTGATCGGCGCGGAGCGCGGGGACCGGCGGTTGGTCATACCAAAGCTCGCCGTAGGGGTCGTCTTCGATGATCAGAAGATGCCGGCGTTCGGCAAGCTCGAGCAGCGCGTCACGTCGCTGAAGCGAGATCGAGGCCCCAGTTGGGTTTTGGAACGCTGGAATGGTGTAGAGCAATTTCGGTTTTCGCTCCAGCCGTTCGAGCCGTTCTTCGAGCGCGACCACGTCGATGCCGTGATCGTCCATGGGAACCACTGCGTAGTCGACTTCGTAGGCATCGAAGGTCTGCATCGCGCCGATGTACGTTGGCCCCTCGACCAGGATCGAGTCGCCGGGATCGAGCATGAGCCGCGCGATCAGGTCGATTCCCTGCTGGCTCCCGTTCGTGATCATGATCTCGCCGGGCGATGCGCATATCCCCCGCACCTGCATGCGCTCGGCAATCAGTTCACGCAGCGGCGCGAATCCCGCCAGTTCTCCGTAGCCGAGGTTCCCGGGTGCGTCCGACCAGGCGCGCCCCGCTGCTTCCTGCAGTCGCGCGAACGGCTGAACCTCGGCGTTCGGAGCTCCGTCGCCGAAGTAGATCGCGTCTGGCCGGTCTCTTATGAGGTCCGTTGCCTCCGACCATGGAGAGTTCTCGAACGCGCGCGCGCGCGACGCACGCATGCGGAGGTGATTGGCAACTCGGCTCGTGCCCTGCTGACTCATGAACGGAACATCGTTTCCACTTGCGCGCCATTCGGGCGCGCCAAATCCCACCTATCGGTTACATCCCGCAGCAGGCTTCGCGATGATATGGGCGTGCGAGATGATCGTCAATTGTCGCGCACGACCACGTGACCGGCAGTCACGCCATTGTGTGGACCAAATCGCCAGTTGCCAATCGGATGGTAGCGTACGTACAATGCACGCACGCATATCCCGAGTCACCGATCAGGCGGAACCGTGCCTCATGTCACAGGATGTGGCTGACCAGAATCGACCCGTCCAGAACTGGGCGAACCTGAACATCGAGCGGGGGATCGTCGATCTCTATGCACGACGAGTAGCGCTGGCCGCAGAGCACCGCACAGCCGACCAGCAGGATGCGCTCGATCGCCTGGTCGTCACCAAGCCGTTCGGGCGGCCATTCACCGCGCAGCCGTCGTTTCCGCCAGATCCTGCCGAGGATGCCGGCGCCCAGGCCAGCGGCCTGGCTGGTCTGCGGCGACGGCTTGCTGGCGGAACCTCACCCACACGGAAGTTCGCAACCTCCTGATCCCTCTCTGACAGTGCGCTTCGTTATAATCCGGGCATCACGGAGCCGGAGTCGTCGATTTCGGCGCTCGACTGACGTCAGAGGAGCCTACGATGTCCGACACTGTTGCCAAATCTCGCTATTTCGTGGGCGATACCGTCGAGGTCCACATGCCTCGCGGCCACAACAAGCGCGGTGTGTGGGGCATCAGCGTGCTCTACACGACGTCGCCGGAGGCGAAGTTTGACGGCGCTGTCGGGAAGATCGTCGAGATCAACCCGGAAGGGCCGTACACCATTCCCCTCTACCTGGTCGACTTTCGCGATAGTGGAAACAAGGCCGCGATCCCCTGGCAAGCGCAGTGGTTTCGGGAAGAGTTCCTCCGGCCAGCGAAGGCCAAGTCGCGCGCGTCCTGACGCACAGGGCCGATCGGCCTCTGTCCCTGGCTCGACAATATAGCGCCAGGGATGTCGGTCCCGTTCGCATTTGAACGCACCAACCAGTTGCCCGACCTGAACGAACGGCCGGAGTTTTCGCTCCGGCCGTTTTCGCGCTGTGATCTCGGCGGCTAGATCTTCGCGAGCGCCTGGTCGAGGTCCGCGATGATGTCGGAGACGGTTTCGAGGCCCACCGAAAGGCGAACGTAGTCCGGCGAGACACCGGTGGTCGCCTGCTCCTCCTCAGTCAGCTGGGAATGCGTCGTCGACGCCGGATGGATGATCAGCGACTTGGAATCACCGATATTCGCAAGGTGAGAGAAGAGTTTCACGTTCTCGATCAGCTTGCGTCCAGCGTCGGCGCCGCCGCGCACGCCAAATCCGAGAATCGCGCCATAGAGTCCGTTGCGGAAGTACTTGCTTGCAGTCTTGTACGCGGGATGGCCAGGAAGACCCGGATAGTTGACCCAGGACACCTTCGGATGCTCGGTCAGGAAACGCGCGACTGCATGCGCGTTCTGGCTGTGGCGCTCCACACGCACAGCCAAACTCTCCAGCCCCGCGATGAAGAGCCAGGCATTGAACGGGCTGAGCGCCGCTCCGGTGTCCCGCAAGAGATGTGTGCGCGCCTTGATGATGTACGCGATGTTTGCGCCGAAGTTGGCTGGACTGAACACATCGTTGTAGACAAGCCCGTGGTAGCTCGGATCCGGGGTCGTGAAATCCGGGAAACGCCCCGACGCGCCCCAGTCGAACTTGCCGCCATCGATCAGGACGCCGCCGATCGCCTGACCATGACCGCCGATGAACTTCGTTGCAGAGTGGACGACGATGTCGGCGCCATGCGCCAGCGGGTTCAGCAGATAGGGCGTCGGGATCGTGTTGTCGATGATGAGGGGGATGCCTGCTGCATGGGCCACGTCGGCGACCGCTTCGATATCGAGAGTCAACAGATCCGGGTTGCCGACGGATTCTGAATAGACCGCTTTCGTCTTGTCGGTGATGGCGGCCTTGACAGCGGCGGCGTTCGGCTCGGTGAAGATCACCTTGACGCCCATCTTCGGAAGCGTGTAGTGGAAGAGGTTATAAGTGCCGCCGTAGAGGCTCGTGGTGGAAACGACTTCATCGCCGGCATTGGCGATGTTCTGAATGGCCGCGGTTTCGGCCGCCTGACCAGAGGCGAATGCAAGCGCCGCCGCGCCGCCTTCGAGCGCGGCAATCCGCTTTTCGAAGACATCGGTGGTCGGATTCATCAGACGCGTGTAGATGTTTCCAAATTCCTTGAGCGCGAACAGATTTGCTGCATGTTCCGGACTATCAAAAACATACGAGGTGGTCATGTGAATCGGAACCGCACGCGATTTGGTCGTGGGATCGACCTCCTGGCCGGCATGCAGCGCCTGGGTTTCGAATCCGGGTTGTGTTTCGGTCATGCGTTCTCCTCTTTCTGCCGGGGCGCCAATCGCCCGGCACTCGTTCCTATGTTGCGTTCGACTCACCCATGACGGGCAACGTGAGATTCGGGTTGCTCGAGCTGGTCGAGCGAAGCAGTAACGAAGGGTCCGATGGCGTCGGTCATCATCTCCCACTCCTTGAGAAAGGCATCGTGGCCATCGGGTGAATCGAGCTCGATGTATGCGACGTCCTTCCCCCGCGCGGCGACCTGCTCGCCCAACTCGATAACGCCTGCTGCTGGGTAGAGCCAATCGCTGCGAATGCCGAGCAGCAACATCGGCGCGGCAATACGGTCGAGCCATTCTTCGACGCCGCCATCGCGATAGAGATCATAGAGATCCATGGCGCGGGTCAGATAGAGATGGCTGTTGGCATCGAACCGGCGCACCAACGCGGCGCCGTGATAATGGACGTAGCCCTCGACATCGAACGTGCCGCCAAATGACGGATACAGGCTGGGGCGGGTGGCCGGTTTGCGCCCAAAGCGCGCGCCCATGCTCTCTGTAGAGTGGAACTGCGTCATCGCGATCATACGCGCAATCGCGAGCCCGTCAGCGGGAAACACCCCTTCACTGGCGTACTCTCCGCCTCGCCAATCAGGGTCGGCCATGATCGCCCGGCGGCCAGCTTCGTTGAGCGCGATGGCCTGGGGGCCAAGTGCGGCTGTGGCTGCCACGGGCACGGAAGCGCGCACGAGCTCGGGATGACGAGTCGCCCACTCCAGCGCCTGGCATCCACCGATCGAACCGCCAATGGCGATCAGGCCGCGAATGCCGAGCGACTCCACGAGACGCCGCTGGACGGTCACCATGTCGCCGATGGTGATAAGCGGAAAGCGCATTGCATACGGCCGGCCGGTGAGCGGATCGATCGATGCTGGGCCAGTGGTGCCCTGACAGCCGCCAAGGATGTTCGAACAGATGACGAATGCACGGTCGGTGTCGATGGCTCGGCCGGGTCCGATCAACGGTTCCCACCAGCCGCCGTCGTTGGCCGCGTTGCTGTCGCCAGTAAGGGCATGCAGGACGAGAACCGCGTTGTCCCGATGCTCGTTCAGAGTTCCCCAGGTGCGGTAGGCAACCGTGACACTGGGGAGGATGCCGCCGAGCTCGAGCTGCACTGGACCCGTGGTGAACCAACGGAGCTCGCCGTTCTCAGCCTCGCCGGACATGTTCAATGGCGGCAAGAGCTGCAGATGAGAACCGCGCTCGAGTTCGGCGCCGGTATCTGGCGCTTGCATTGGAAAGAAAATCGAACCGTCGAATCGTTGCTTCACGCGTTGTGCCCGTTCATCTGGCCAGTTGGCCGGTGCAGGTTCAACAAAAAACCCCTGCCGGGGGTGACAAGGGTTGCGCGAATGCAGCAGTCCCTTATCTCGCGAGTTTCCTCGCCGGAATTGGCACCTTGCCGCGCAATGCGGGGCAGGCTGCCGGGCTTCACAGGGCCGTATCCCTCCACCTCTCCTGATAAGGATTGATATTCAGTTGTTGACTGAGAATTTAGCGATTTGGCAGGCCGGTGTCAAGACGTGCGGAGGGGAAATGTGCCGGAGCCCCGACGTTTCGGCTCATATCAGTCACGCCTTGGCCCAGATTGTCGAGCTGGTCTCCTGCAATCTCCCATCCCGGGTTTCGTAGAACGTATCGAAGCCGACGCGATCGAGAAATGCGCGGTCATGCGACACGGCAACGATCGTGCCTGGATAGCGCCGAAGCGCCGACTCGAGTTGCTCGATGGCCGGAAGATCGAGATGGCTGGTCGGTTCGTCCAGGACCAGCACGTTCGCCCCGGCCGCTGCCATACGCGCGAGCTCGAGCCGGATGCGCTCGCCAGCGCTTAGCTCGCCCACCGGCTTGAAGACATCGTCACCAGCAAAGTGGAACTGAGCCAGCAGGTTTCGCAGTTCGGTCTCGCTGCTGGCATCGACGCTGCGCAGCGCGTCGAGCACGGTCGATTTCAATCGCACACCGGAGCGCAGGAGTTCCTGGTTCAGGTACCCGAACTGGATTCCCGGCGCTCGATAGACCCTCCCGGCAGCAGGCTCGATCTCCCCAAGGAGCGTGCGCAGCAAGGACGTCTTTCCGCTGCCGTTGTCGCCAACAATGGCAATGCGGTCTCCACCTCGTATGGTGAGATCGACGCCGCGCAAGATCGTGCAATCGCCAGGCGCAATCGAAAGACCTTCTGCAGCGATCAGCGTTCGTCGGTCGCTGAATGCGGCGCCAACAATGCCGTCCAGGTAAATGGGCTTATCGTTCTCGGGCCGCTCTAAATGGTCCTCGCTTGCGAGGTCGCGCTCCAGGCGATGTTTCTGAACGGTCGCGCGACGGGCGATGCCTTTGGCGACCTTCCGGTAGTGAAAGTGAATCGTCTCCTGCTCGATGCCGCTTGCGGCCTGATCGAGCTTGCGGATGGCAGCCTCAGTCCTGGCGATGGCGTCTTGCTGATCCTGATACGCCATCTCATGCTGCCGGCGCTCGCGGGCCCGTTCATGCGCATAGAAGCTGTAGTTGCCCGGAAACGACCGAAGCGTGTGCGTACGATCATCGAGCTCGAGGATGCGGGTTACCGTTGTATCGAGGAACCGGCGATCGTGCGAAACAACCAGCATCGAAACCGGCGAGCGCAGCACAAAGCTCTCCAGCCATTCAAGGGCGGGAAGGTCGAGATAGTTCGTTGGTTCGTCGAGCAAGATGAGCGACGGCTCGGAGATCAGCAATGGCTCCCAGCATGACGCGGGTCTTCTGTCCGCCGCTCAGTTGGAGAAATGGCTGGGCGTCCGAGATCGATCCCAGCCCCAACCCATCTCGAATTGCGGCGATGCGCGCCTCGACTGCCCACCCGCCGGCAGCCTCGAACGTGTCGACTGACTTCCTGCGTAGCGTCCCATGTGGTCATTTGAGGCTCGCTTCTCAGCGGAGAGCTGCTCCAACGCGCGCCCATGGCATCCCGGGCAGCGGTCCATCCGCTCGCGCCACGCGCCAGCATGTCGAACACAGTGGCGTTGCCGGTATCGAACGGGACTTGCGGCAGGTAGCCGATCGCTCCGCCGCCAATGAACTGGATCGAGCCGGAGGTCGGTTTTCGCCGCCCGGCAATGAGTTGCAGCAGGGTCGACTTGCCGGAGCCATTGGCGCCGACGAGCCCGACCTTTTCACCCACCGGAATCGAGAACGTGACGTCGTCCAGGATGCGAATGCCGTCGATATCAAATGTGACTGCATTGACTGAAAGCATGCACGGGTTTCCATCGCGGAACCGCGCCGAGTCCTGTGGAATGCGTCAACTGGAAAAGGAGCGTACAGAATCCCGTGAGGGGAGAGAACGGCTGCGGGCAGGCTCCAGAACAGAGACAGCTCACCATCAGGCATCGGCCCAAATCCGCTCGTAAACGGATGGACAAGAACGCTGATGTGTGAACTAGTCCGTCAACGGAGACCTCCTGCGAAACCTGTCGCTATGGTCGCAGAACCCAGGTCATTCCGTCAACTTGTTTGGCGCTTGATACTACCCAGCAGACCGCGGACCAGTTGGCGTCCAATTTCACGGCCCACCTGATTCGACGCCGACGCAATGACATCGTCGAATGGGCTCTTCTGCTGCCGCTTATGCGAGGTCGTGGTCTTCTTCTTGGACTCTTTTTCCAGTTCGGCCTGTCGCTTCGCTTCCAGTTCGTCGATTTCGGCCTGTTTCTTCGCCAGCTCGGCGTCGGCCTCGTCCTGCTGATGTTTCGCCTCGATCATCTCGGCGGCAGACATGGTGTCGACCGCGGTGGCGTACTTGAGTCCGTAGGTAGAGGCCTGCATGACCGCGGCTCGTTCAGCGTCTGTGATCGCCCCGACCCGACTGCGCGGCGGAATGATCAAAGCACGCTGCACCACACCTGGAGCCCCTTTGTCATCGAGGAAGGAAAGCAGCGCTTCGCCGACCTGCAGTTCCGTGACGGCGGTTTCGACATCCAGGTCTGGGTTCGTGCGAAACGTCTCGGCAACGGCGCGAATCGCTTTCTGGTCGCGCGGGGTATAGGCGCGCAACGCGTGCTCCACACGGTTGCCAAGCTGCCCGAGGATGACCTCGGGAATATCGATCGGCATCTGCGTGATGAAGAAGACGCCCACGCCCTTCGAGCGAATCAGTCGTACGACTTGCTCGATCTTGTCACGCAACGGTTTCGGCGTGTCTTCGAAGAGCAAATGCGCCTCGTCGAAGAAAAAGACGAGATTCGGCTTGTCCGGGTCGCCAACCTCAGGCATGGACTCGAACAGCTCCGAAAGGAGCCAAAGGAGAAAGGTCGAATAGGCGATTGGCGACTGGTAGAGCGTTGCGGCGGCAAGCACGTTGACCTGCCCCATGCCGTTCGCGTCGGTCTTGACGAAATCGCTCAGATCGAGCCCCGGTTCGCCAAAGAACTTGTCGACGCCTTGCTGCTCCATCGTCAGGACAGCGCGCTGAATTGCGCCGACCGACTGCACCGAAACGGTTCCGTAGTCCTTGAGAATATTCTTGCGGTTGTCCGCCACTTCACCCAGAAGCGCTCGCAGGTCCTTGAAATCGATCAGTGGATAGTTCTGCGCATCGGCCCAGGCGAAGACGATCTGCAGCACACCCGCTTGCGTGTCGTTCAACTGCATGAGACGGGCCAGCAGGACCGGGCCCATTTCAGAGACCGTGGTGCGGACCTGATGCCCTTGCACCCCATAGATGTCCCAGAACACGACCGGGTAGCCACGGGGCGTATAGTCCGGAATGGCCATTTCGGCCAACCGCTGATCGACCTTCTCGTTGCCGCCGCCCGGTTGCGAGAGACCCGCCAGATCGCCCTTGACATCAGCCACGAAGACCGGGGTGCCGATTTCCGAAAATCGCTCGCACATGGCCTGGATTGTGACCGTCTTGCCGGTACCGGTTGCTCCGCAGACGACTCCATGCCGGTTGGACATGCCCGGCAAGAGGTCGACATTCTCGGCTCCCGATTTCGCAATCAACAACGGCTCGACCACGCCAGCTCCCTTTCAATAGCGAATGTCCTCTATAGGGAAAGTATGCCCGAAACTAGCGTTCGTACGCGAGCAGGTCGAGCCAGTCGAGCTCGGACCGGCTGAGTGCGATATCGAGAGCGGCCACATTTGCCGCAAACTCTTGCGGGTTCTTTCCTGCCGTGATGGCGTAGACATCGACCTGTTGCTCGAGGATGAACGACAGCGCGATTTGCGCCACGGTGACGCCCTTCTCTTCGGCCAGCACTTCGGCGCGGCGCAACCGCTCGAAGTTGTCATCCGAGCCATACGTCTCGAGCACAAAGCATTCGAAGTCGTTGGCCGGTTCGCCGCGTTGGTCACTCCGGAACTGGCCTGAAAGAAAACCGTGCGCGAGGCTCGACCAGGCGAAGACCGGCATTCGGGTGGTCCGATACCAGGCACGGGACGAGGCGTTGCCTGGTCCGCTGATGCTGACCGTGTTCGCCCAGGGGGATGCGATCTGGTCGGCCAGGCTGTAGTTCGGACTGCTGGCGGTGAACGGTTCCATGCCGTGTTCGCGCGCAGAGCGGTTTGCAGCCTGGATCCGCTCGACCGTCCAGTTCGAGGCACCAATCGCGCCGATCTTTCCGGCAGTGATATGCGCGTTGAGCGTTCCGATGATCTCTTCCACCGGCACGTCCGGGTTGTCCCGGTGCAAGAAGTAGAGATCGATCCGTTCGAGCCCTAGCCGCGCCAGCGAATCATGCAGATCGGCGGTGAGATCGAACGGCGTCACACGTTGCCGGTCAGGCGTATGGTGGCATCCCTTCGTGATGACCAGCACCTGATCCTGATTTCTTCGCTCCGCCATCCATCGGCCAAGCAGGCGTTCGGCATCACCCTGGAGATAGCTCTGGGCGGTATCGAACGTGGTGCCACCGAGCTCGAAGATGGCGTCCAGCAGCGCAAACGACGCTGCAGGATCGGCAGGGTCGAGCACAGTAGTCCCCTGCACGACCCGCGCGACCGGCTTGTCGACCGATGACAGCGTCCCATATTTCATGGCATCGTCCCGAGTTTGCCTGCCGTTTCAAGAGCGTGGGCGGTCCGGATACCGAACCGCCCGCGCGTTCGCCATGCACACAATAGCAGCGGGCGCGCTACTCGGTCCGCAGCCATACCTCCATTGGGCCAGCCTCGCGGTTCGCCCAAACGAAGTACGGGATCAGCTCGACCGTGCGAACCTCCCCTGCATCACGTCCAGGCGCACAATCTGCAGACAAGTAGAGCTGCGTGCTCCATGCGTCACTTGGTGGCTCCAGGACGACATCCGTCGTGAGAACCGTAACGCCACCGAGCAGATCAGGTCTGTGCTCGACAGAGACGTGCGGCGATGACGGCAGCCTGGCATCACGCGGATCGATACCGGAATTGCCTGCCTGTTCCAGACAATAGAGCAGTGGTCCACGCATGACCGCGGTTCGTCCGCGATTCTCGAACAGATTCGGATGTGAAACCAGGAACCGGACAGCCATAGGAAAGTCGATTTCGACCTTGTCGCCCGGAGTCCACATGCGGCGAATCTCGAGATAGGACCCGGGGGAGACGTTGTCGACCATCGAACCGGCGGCTTTCGCGGTCGCCCCATGCGCCCAAGATGGAATGCGCAAGAAAAGGGAGAACTCCCCCGCGCTATCGACTGTTATGTCGATTGTGCCGTTCCATGGATAGTCAGTTCGAAGAGAGATCTTGACCGAATGGCCGCTATCGAGGACGAGGTCGAGGTCCGACTGGGCGTAAAGGTGAAGCCAGACACCCTCAGGAGACGTGGTCGCGAAATATCCACTGAGCTGGGCGAGAGTGCGAGCGATGTTCGGAGGGCAGCAGGCACAATCGAACCAAGGTTCACGTCGGTGATGTCCATCGTCGGACAACGGGTTTTGATAGAAGTACAGATCGCCGCTGATAGAAATGCCCGGCAGCATAGCGTTGAACAGGGTGGTTTCGATCAAGTCGGGATACTTGGCGTCGCCGGTGATCAGGAGCATCCTCCAGTTCCACATCACACTGCCAATCGCCGCACAGCTTTCTGTGTACGCGCGCTCGTTCCCAAGTTCGAGATCGCGCCCGAACGCCTCACCATCCCAGCGCGACCCAATACCGCTGCTGACATAGATGCGCCGATGCGTCATGTTGTCCCAGAGACGGTCGAGGGCAGCCCTGATCGAATCGTCGCCCACCTCGGTATAGATATCGGCGGCGCCAGCGGTGAGATAGACCTGCCGCACGGCATGCCCAACCACCTCGCTGGCATCTCGAAAGGGTACGTGGTCCTGATGATACTCATCTCCGCCGACCAGACCGTGGCCGCGCGCATCCAGGAAGTAGAGCGCTTGATCGATGTAACGCTGGTTGCCTGTAGCGCGGCCAAGTTCGACGAGCGCCAGTTCGACTTCTTCATGACCATCGGTGCCGGGTGTTTTGCCCTCGGATTCGGGACCGAACGTGTCGCAGATCAAGTCCGCGAACTTGCAGCAAATATCGAGCAGATTCGTCTTGCCAGTAGCTCGAAAATGGGCCACCCCGGCCTGAAAGAGATGCCCGGCACAATAGAGCTCGTGAGTAACCGTGAGATTGGTCCACCGTTTTTCGAGCTGATCGACGGTGTAGAAGTTGTCGAGGTAGCCATCTGGCAACTGGGCCGCCGCCACAATCGCGATGACGTCGTCCACAAGCCTGTCCAGCTCCGCATCGTAGTCCATCGCGAGTGCCCAGGCAGCAGCCTCGAGCCATTTGTAAACGTCGGAGTCATTGAAGTAGCGACCATAGAAGGGACCATCGAGCGTTCCTGCCCCACGCCGGAAGTTGTCCAGCCGTTGGCTGCTCTCCAGGAGCGCATGCTGTTCGGGAATAGTGCGTTCGGATGTCAACTTGCGGCGCGGCTCCCAGATGGGATCTGAGAGGCGTACGTCGCTCACGGCCACGGGGCGCAACCTCGCAAATGGACTGGCAGAAGTATCGACAATAACTGCCTTGGTACGGATCTCGGTCGACATAGTTCCTCCTGATGTGCACAGCACTCGCTTGCCGCCCGGATCTGCAGGCGGGAAATCAGATACTCGTTGCCCTTGAAACGGAGTCCTTTGGATCGATAAGTCGTGCGGGGGACCCGCTTCGTTACTCGGTCCCCAGTTCACGACCTGCGCGCTACCCTTTCACGCCTGTCAATACGACGCCGTGCACGAAGTAGCGTTGCGCGACGATGAATACCAGGATGGTCGGAACCGTCATCAGGGTCGACGCTGCCATGAGATAGGCCCAATTGGTCGTGTAGTTACCCATGAAAAGCGAAAGCCCCAGGGACACGGTGTACTTCGAGGTCGAAGTGATGTAAATCAGGGGCGCGAGGAAGTCGTTCCAGGTATCGAGGAAGACAAACACCGCCACCACTGCCAGCGCCGGCTTCGACAACGGCAGAACGATCTGCCAAAAAGTTCCGGAACTCAGAGGCCCCATCCAGCTTGGCCGCATCGCTCAAGTCACGCGGTATGGTCCGGAAAAACTGCCGTAACAGAAAGATGAAGAAGACACTACCGCCGAACCAGTTCGGGACGATGAGCGGGAGCCACGAATCGAGCCAACCAAGCTCGCGAAATTCGATGTACCGCGGGATCATCAGCACGGAAAATGGGAGCATCAACGTGGAGAGCAGGATCATGAAGATGACGTCTCGCCCTGGAAAACGTAGCCGTGCGAAGGCATAGGCTGCCATCGAGGCAGTCAACAGCACACCCGCAATATTGAAACCCGCAATGATGAGCGTGTTGGTCGCGAACCGCCCGAACGGATAGGCGGAGAGTGAATCGCTGAAATTGCTCCAGATTGCTGGATCGGGCAGCCACTCCGGCGGATAGGTAAAGATCTGTTTGCGGCCCTTCAACGCGGTGCTGACCATCCAGAAGAGCGGTGCAAGCAAGATCAACGACACCCCGATCAAGACCAGGTAGATCAGACCGTTGCGTACCCCATGGCGGACCGTTTTGGAGCGATGCGAGGGTCCCGCGCTGATGTAGGCTCCCGAGTCAGCACTCATGACTCTGTCTCCTTCGGGCTATTTCCCCTCGTCCTCGTAGTAGACCATGCGGCCGAACGAGCGGAAGACGAGGAGTGAGATCGCAAGAATGATGAAAAAGAGCACCCAGGCCAACGCGGAGGCGTAGCCCATACGGAATTGATCGAAGGCGCGATCGTAGATCATCAGTGTGTAGAAACGGGTCGAGTTCTGCGGGCCGCCCTGGGTGATGATGTAGGCAGAAGTGAAGACCTGCAGTGCGCCAATCACGCCCAACACGAGATTGAAGAAAATCACCGGGGACATCATCGGAATCGTGACCGTGCCGAGCCGGCGGAAGAAACCAGCGCCGTCGAGTTCGGCAGCTTCGTAGAGATGTTCTGGAATTCCCTGCAGCGCAGCCAGGTAGATCACCATGGTTGCTCCGAATCCCCAGAGTGAGATGATCACCATCGCGGTCATGGCATAGCGCGGTTCCTGGAACCAGAGGATCTTCGGCAAGCCGAGCTTCCTCAAATAGAAGTTCAGCAAACCGAACTCCGGGTTGAAGATCCATCCCCACAGAAATGCCCCAGCAGCGGCCGGAATGACAACCGGGAGATAGAAGGCCGAACGGAAGAACTTGACTCCGCGCACGTTCGTGTTGAGCAGCATTGCAGTGGCGAAGCTGAGAATCTGGAAGAGCGGGACCAACAAAATCGCGTATGTGAACGTCGCGCGAAGGGATGTCCAGAAAAGATCGTCGTGCCAGATCTCCCGATAGTTGCCGAGACCCACCCACTCCGCGGGATTGCGCATGTCCCAGGTATGAAAACTCATCCAAAGGGAATAGAACATCGGTCCAGCCGTCCAGAGCAAGAAGCCCAGCACGGCAGGCAGGATGAAGACATAGCCGATAAGGGCCTCACGGCGGCGAAGCGAGATACCCGAACGGCGCCCGGCCGCGACCGAAGTCGCGACCGGCGCGGAAACGGACGAATCAAGAGAAGCCATCTGGCATTCCGAGATGCTAGACCGCTTCGATCAGCTTTTGCTTCTCGAGCAAGAGCGCGCTGACTTGATCGGCCACACCAGAATCGACCAAAGCCTCTTGCGCGGTCTGTTCGCCAATCCAGACCGGGTCGAGCGCTGCTTGCAAGAGCTGGTCAGACTCGGTGTATCCCGCAGGATAGAAGAGCGCCTTCCCGTAGTTCAGCACATAGTCAGACGCAATCTGTCCATATCCTTCCGGGTGCACATCTGGAGTGAGCCATTCGGCCTGCCCCTCCTCCGAGAGCAAGCTGGTATGGCTCGGCAGCCAGAGCCCTGCCTGGCAGAGACCGAGCTGATACTCATTGGACGACAGGTATTGCAGCAGACTCCACGAGGCTTCGGGCTGATCGGTGTCGGCGCTTATCACATGGCAGTGAGCCAACATGACCGTAGCTGGTTCTGCGAGCACAGGCAGCACACCGCAGCCGAACGCGAAATCGAGCTTTGAAATGTCTTGCAACGCCCAGGAACCGTCGATAATGATGGCGACGTTGCCCGTGGCCAATGCTGTCCATGCATCCATGCCCATCTGCTCAAAAGCGGCCGGGACTGGTGCGATCTGATGCACAAGCTGCAGATCGGCGACCTGCTGGATGGCAGCCACCGACTCTGGCATGCCCCAGCCAGAGGTGTAGTCAGTGCCATAGGTGTAGCCGCCGTTCGAATAAATCGCTGCTGAAAGCGCGATGAAGTAGGTCGGCCAGCTCACTCCCCATTGCCGGACATTGTTGATGTCAAATCCTTCGTCGCCTGGGTGGCGTCCCTCGGAGTCGAGAGTCAACAAGCGACCGGCTTCGAGGAACTGATCCCAGGTCCAGGCTTGTGCCGGATCAGAGGAAGGCGGGTCGACTCCGGCCTCAGCCAGGAGATCGGTGTTGTAGTAGATGTGTGGCGCAACCCAACACGAGCCAATACCGAACCACTTGCCATTGACCGTGGCGCGCTCGGTTTCCTGAGGTTGCAGAAAGTAATCAGGGGCGCCAAGGATCGGATCGCTGCTCACCAGTTCGGTGATGTCTTTGACCGCACCAATTGCAACGAAGTCCTGCAGGTTCGTGGCCCAAAAGACATCCGGCGCTGTGTTGCCGGCAATGGCGGTCTTGAGCTTGGTGTCGTACTCGTCGGGAACATGGATCCACTCGACCGCGATATCCGGATTGGCCTCCTGGAAAACCTGGAGCCCCTTTTCGACATTCTCTTGCTCCAGTGGACTACCCCAACCCATCATGCTGATCTCGACCGACTCCTGCGCCGCCGCCGAGTGGGAAGACCGGCCACCGATCATGGCCATTCCAGTCACTCCGGCGCCGGCAAGTGCGGACGCTCGCAAGAGTGATCGACGGGTCGCTGTGAGACTCAAAGTGCTCGATTTGGCGCGATTCATGCGGTACCTCCAATGGTAAAGCGATGCGCTGTGAACTCGTGTCTCGATGGGAACGAAATCAAACGTCTCGGGGCAGACCTCCTTACACCGAACGAAGTCTCTGAAGTGGCGGGGTTGGCCAATTGACACGCATTGTTCGGGACAAATCCCCAAACGCTGCATGTCCCTTGCCTACGATGACCGATTGACACGAAACGCGAACACTGTTATCTAAACGATTAGACTGAGCGTACCAGCGGAGCGGCGTGCTTGTCAACCCAGCCAAGCGTGCATACTTCGCGGCCGATGTATTGAGCAAGGAATGGTGAACCTTGGCAGGGCGAAAGCGAGCCACAGTGCGGGATGTCGCCGAACGGGCCGGCGTCTCGACCGCGGTCGTTTCTTATGTCATCAACGACGGTCCGCGTCCCACTTCGCCAGAGGTGCGCGTGCGTGTCCGGCAGGCGATCGAGGAGCTCGACTACCACCCCAACAGCGCTGCACGGGGCTTACGTGCAAATCGCACCCATACAATTGCGTTCGCGACACACGACTTTCGCCCCACCGAGAGCTTTTTCTCGACCTATCTCGGTGTGATGCTCTCAGCCATGACGCAAGAGCTCCAGGACCACGGCTACTATCTCCTGCTATTTCCATTACCGATCGGGGATAGCCATTCTGCGCTACGACAACTCTTGCGGGAGAGACGTGTCGATGGCATTGCGGCAAGGTTCGTGACGGATCCCCCAGCAACTGACTCGGTGCTCGAGGTCATTCGCGAAAGTCGGGTACCCTGTGTTTGTGTCGAACGCCCTGGAGACACCAGATTCGGATTTCCGTCCGTGTCGTATGACGATCGTGCCGGCGCACGGTTGGCGGTCGAGCACTTCCTGGCCCAGGGGCATACCCGCATCGCCCATATTCACGGCGATCTGCGCTACTCCTCGGCTCAACGGAGACTCGAGGCATATCTGAGCACGTTGCAGGATCATGGAATCTCCCCGGACCCTCAGCTCATCGTTGGCTCTCCGTGGAGCACCCGCGACGCAAATCTCGCGACCCACTCGCTTCTCCAGCTCGACCAAGCACCGACCGCGATCTTTGCGGCGAGCGATGAACTGGCTATCGGCGCGGTGCAAGCAATCGAGCATTCCGGTCGGAGCGTTCCCGGCGATGTCGCGGTGATTGGGTTCGATGATGTATCGCTCTCCAGCGAAATGACACCGCGTCTGTCTACCGTGCGATTGCCTTTGGGGGAAATGGGGCGCCGAGTTGCCCAGATGCTCACGATGCCTAACGCCGGCGAGGGTCCCGCTGACGAAGTGTCATTGCCGGTCGAACTCCTGCTGCGTGAGACAACCTGACCCGCGAACGTACGGCCAAGCTGGCGAGAACTGGAGCGCGCAGCTTGCGCTGATGGGCGATCAGGATGTATAAGAGAGACTGTGGTCGGGACAGTTCGATTGTCCTTGGCTTTTTTGTTCCCCGGTCCAGCACGCATGGCGTGTTGGGTAGGGTTCGCTGGAGGACGTCGCGATGACAATCATGTTCCGCGTGGAGGGTCCTCCCCGCTCTCCGCTGCGGCGGCCAGAGCGGTAGCAGAGCCGTTCGGGGTCGCCAACATTTCGTAAACAACTTCATCGCTTCATGCGATAGATTCTCGATGGGACTCGTCCCATCGTTGCCCGTGTTGACGGGGAGTAGTACAGAGTTCGTTCATCCAAGCGACTCGGGGATAGTGGAAGCCCGAGACCGATGGACAGCTCTCGAACGCGCCCCCGAGCGGCCAGCCGAAGAAAGGGCAACAGCCCAAGTAGGTCTGGGTGAGTGGCGCACACGCAAGTATTCGCCGAGAGATACCTGGCTCCTCATGCCAGGCAAGAAGGGTGGTACCGCGGGCCTCGACGCTGCTCGCCCCTTCCGCTCGCACGCCGCGAGCAACGCGCGTCTCGGAGTTTTCGAGAGCCGGAAGGGAGCCACCTTGGCCGATTCCACTGTCCCAGTCCATTTGCATGCGCCCGCCGGGGCTAGCCCGTCGGAACAGTTGCGCGCCCAGGCGAAGAATCTCCAGATCGTCGACCGTCTGAGCGACCTGCAGCAGAAATCGCTGGGTGGCGGCACTCCGGAGAAACTCCGCACCTTCACCGTCAGCACTCGCCTGCGGGGCCGCAGCCTGGTGGAAGACAGCGACCTTACGACTGACGAGATCCTGGACCTGTTGGACACGGCGGCACGCTTGAAGCGGATGCATCGCCAGGGCGAAGCGCACACCTATTTGCCCGGCAAGACGCTGGGGATGGTTTTCCAACATCCCAGCACGCGCACCCGGGTGTCGTTCGAGGCGGGCATGGCCCAGCTCGGGGGCACCGCCATCTACCTGGGTGTGAACGATCTGCAGCTTCGTCGGGGCGAGACTGTTTCTGACACCGCCAAGGTGCTCGGACGGTATGTCGACGTCCTGGTGGCGCGCGTGAAGCTGCACAGCGACATCCAGGAGCTCGCCGCGAACGCCGGAATCCCGGTCATCAACGGTCTTTCCGATCAGTTCCATCCAACGCAGGCGTTGGCCGATCTCCTGACCCTGCAAGAGAACTTTGGCCGATTGCCGGGGCTCAAGATCGCGTACGTGGGCGACGGAAACAACGTAGCCGTTTCACTCATGTTGGCGGCGGCGTCGGTCGGTGTCAGCGTTCGAATGGCAAATCCGATCGGCTACGAGCCGCCCGCCGAGATCGTGACGCAGGCAACCTGGTTGGCGGCGGCCAGCGACGCGACGCTGGAG
>JAWKPF010000024.1 GCA_041390825.1 Thermomicrobiales bacterium | reverse complement strand
GGCGTTCTACGATGCGCTGGCGGTCTACCTCGCAACAGGACAAACCGCCGAACTCCGAGCGGTCGTGCATCCAGATCTCGTCGACCATACCGACGGGCACCCGGCAACAAACGGGGTCGAAGAGTTTCTGGTCCAGTTCGAGCCGCTGCGCGCCTCGGCTCCCCAAGCTGAATGGACTGCGAAATCGATCTCTTCCAATGGCAATCTGGTCGTGTTCACGGTGTCGATTCCGGCAGGTATGGAGTCCTCGGTCCTTGGGCTGCCGGTCGCACAGCCCAAGGCTTCGGTCTTCTGTGACACCTTGCGCATCACCGATGGCCGGGTCGCCGAACGCTGGAGCACGTTCCGGGCGCCGGCCGCGCTGGCGATGCGTTTCTCGCTGGCATGGGACCCGCCAGCTGCCAGTCAGATGCTGCCGGCGATCGAACGATTGACCATGCTCAGTGGCAGTAGCCTGACGCTCCAGTTCGGGACAGCGCACATCCTGTTGGTCGAATCTGGCACGCTGTCAATCGCCGAAGTCACGCCAAGAGCGGATTTGAACGTCCCCGAGTTCGCCGAGGACCTAGACGACGTGGCGGATCGTGTGTCCAGTATCGTCCTGCCCGGCTCGCCCCAAATGCTCGCCGGCAAGAGCGGCCACCGTATCAGCAACAAGGGGTCCACGGTGGCGCGCGCGCTCCTCATCAGAATCGCGGGACGCGTGCTCTCCTCCGACCTTTCCGCGCTCAGCGCGCACGGGACGAGCAAGAACGACCCTGGCGTCCAGCTCGAAACCCTTTCCCTCGCAACCCAGCCCCCCAACCACATGGGAGACTGGCGGATCGACGTCGGCCGGGTGACGCTCTCGCCAGGGAGCATCATCCCCGACCACGAGGTCACTGGGGCAGAGCTCATCGTCGTCGGGCAGGGCACGTTGGAGGCCGATCCTGGGATGTGCAAAGAGGATTGCGTCCGGATCAGCGAGGGCGTCGCATCGTTCGCCCCTGAACGCACCAGCGTGCAGGCAGGTCAGGGAATCAGCGCCAGCAATGGCGCGGCAACAGCCTATCGGGTCGCCGGCGCCGCTCCTGCCACGTTGCTGATCGTCACTGTGGCGCCCGCATAGCGATCAGACTTCGTCCGCACGGAAACCCCGCGGCCGCTGTTGATTCGCCGGAGCGCTGGACGGCTGCGGCGCGTTTGCCGGGGCAGCAGGTTTGGCCGGCGCGGACGACGTTTTCCCGAGCATGCTCGCGGCCGATTTGGCCATGCCAGCGAAGGCGGGACGCACCGGCGCCGCCGCCGCGGGTTTCGGAATCGTGCCGGACGCGGGCTTTGGCAAGGCCGACGCGACCTGCGCCACGCTCGTGGAGGCGGCAGCCGCTGATGTGGCAACGGAAACGGCCGGCGCAGCCGATGGGGAAGCGGCCGCATTCGCGGCAGCTCTCCGTTGCTCTTCCGCCACTTCGCGTTTGCGCGCGGCCGACATCGGCTTCGGCGGCGGTGGGGTCTTGGCGGTCTTGACCGCGCCTTGCCCCGAGAGCGCCGCGGCCATGGCCCGGTTTGTGGACGGCCGGAAGACCATGAAGAGCATCAGCACACCGATCACCAACGGCGCGACGGCGCTCGAGCGAGGATCGGTCCCGTCCATATGGCTAATAAACGGCACGAAGAACCCAAGCAGGGCGGCCAGGATGGTGACCATGTGGGCCCAGGGCTTGACCGTCAGCCAGGCGTAGGCGGCGGCAAAATAGAATGCGCCCGCCAGCGCGTAGGCCAGCACACCGGTCCAACGTCCGCCGATGTAGCTGGCTTCGTCTCCCGCCCAGGGAAGAACTTCGGCGAATTGCATGAGCACAATGGTGCAGAGCAAGCCGCCAATCGTTCCGAGGACGGCAAGTATCCAGAGGGGAGCTGGTCGTCCGAGCACCTCTCGACCTTTCATGTGGTTGAGCGCGAATACCGATCGAGCCCGCTACTCTTTCCCATCATTCCACTCATGGGGAATAGTGGGATTCTTCGCCCAGCTCTGCGTGAATACCTCACTTGCCCGGCGGTTCTGATCGAATGCGCCGGGAGTTGGCGCAAATCATACGCCAGCCAGCGGAAGTTCAGTGTCCAGTGCCCAGAGTCCAGTGGGTTTCGATGCAATGGCAGTGGGGTCAGCCCACGTTCACTGGACCCTGGACTCTGGGCACTGGACTGCGTTACACGTCGTCGGAGCGGAAGCCTTTGGGGCGGGGTTGGCCGGGCGGAAGCCCGGAGGACGGAGCCTTGGCGGGGGCAGCTTTGGCGGGCGCGGCCGCGGGTTTCGGAGCACTGCGTTGCGCGGCGGCTTCGGCCAGCGCCATGCGAGCCGGGCCCCGAAAGGCGAGCAGGATGATGACCGCGCTGAAGATCATCGGTCCCATCGCGCTCGACAGGAGCTCCGTCCCGGCCAGATAGCTCATGAACGGAACGAAGAAGCCGAAGAGCGCAAAGAGCAGCGTGATCATCGGCGCCCAGGGCTTGAGGGTGAGCCAGCCAAACGCGACCGCGAAGAAGAGGAAGGTTTCCAATCCATAGAGGAAGACGCCGGCCCACTTGCCGCCCCAGAACTCGGCTTCGTCGCCGACCCAGGGAATGATCTCGAGAAACTGGAGGGTGATGACGAGGGTGACGAGCCCCGCAATCACGGCGACCAATGCCAGAACCCAGATTGCGAGCGGTCGACCCACGAGCATGCGTCCTTTCAGACAGACAGTAGAAGCTGCGCAAGCATACGGCTTCGCAGGGGATATGAGCATGGTCGGTTTGGGGTAAGCGAAAGTTTGGGAGCGTTTCCCCCCCGTTGAGGCATGGGGGCACAAGTAGGCGGGGAGCTCCGGGGGCGACGTCGAAAGGGCACAGAGGCCCTTCGCTACGGAAGGGTGGGTTTTTGGGCATGGCAGCACCCTGGGCAGCTGCGGGGTTACATCTTCATGTTCTCGACGAGCGAACCTCTTCTTCCGGATGAGGGCGCGCGGGGCGAGGATCCCTCTCCGCCGATACGCCACGTCCCGGCAGATTGGCATGCCTGTTCTGATTGACAAAACGGGACGCTCTGGGTTCCCGTCGGTTGTGCGAGCTGAGTCGACAACAATCTTCCATCCTGAACCAGCACAGCTGCGATATGCGCCCCGCACATCGGCTTTGTCGCGGGTTCGCATGTTGCCCCGAGGATATGCGCTGTTGCGAGCCTGATGGCCGGGTCTGCTTCTGTATTCCAGCGGACGATTGCTGCCATGACTCGGATTGTCCGAGCGGACGGTGCGTGAACTATCAGTGTGAATAGAACGGTTCTACGGGGTCTGCACGGGTGAACGGATCCGGATTGCCCCGGAGCAAACCGGATCCTGTACGCAATTCGTCAACTGTGGTCAACGTCCGCGGCCACTCCGTGCTTGGCATCGTGTCTTCTCGCCAACCTTGTTCGATCTCTCACTGGGAAATCTGTGGATCGGCCATGGACCATTTCTTCTCGAACAGCGCTTCGGTTGGGCCGTAGAACCGGAAGAGCACTTCGAACGCACTCTCGGAATCGGTGGGCTCCCAGTTGACTGCCGCAATTCCCCAAGATGCGGCTTCGGGCGCTCTTCGCTCGACGGCGCGGCGGAGAATTGCGTCAGGATCCGAGTTGCTCTTGTCCGAGGAGACCATGTGACTTCCTTTCCGGGACGGGTGCGTTGAACTCGGGCCTATGCAGGCTGGATCGCTGGGAAGTTCCAGGAGCCGTCGATGATTTCCTGATGCGGTCGATAGAGCCGCACCATGTAGTTCCACCCCTCCATGATGGGGAAGTAGTTTGGTTTGTCATCATCGCTCACGCCGAAGTTGACGGTGATCGTGCCGTCCTGGTTCTTCACGGCGGTGATGCTGTTGACGCTGTTGAGGTTACGCTTGTTCGGCTCGAAATAGCCGTCTTTGTTGTAGAGGGAAATCGACCAGAACGCATCGACCGGAACGTTACCCACGTCGATCTTGTATTCGCCGAGCGGCAAGCCGGGATCGACATTGAGGTATTGCGCTTCGGTGTCCGGCAATCCACCCCAGCCTGCCGCGCTGCCGATGAGATACCGGACGGGATCGACATCTTCTTTCCGGCCAAACGCTCTATTGAAACCGTCGAGATCCCGGGCTAGTTCCAGAAGCGCCGCGCGAGTCCGACTATAGGATTCGCCGTCGTACTCCGGGCTGGTGAATGGCTCGTTCGATTTGGCTTCGAAAACCAACTTGTCCTGCAAGGCGTTGACTTCCACAACATCATCCGGGTTGGCCGGGTCGACCAGGATGCGTGCGGCGAGCAACACATAGGGCGTATCGAAGTCGTCGACGGTCAACTCATACGTTCCGGCATCGTGAAACACCTGATTGATGAAGTGGTCTTGATTGACCACCATCACCGAGAGGTAGCGGTCGCCGCCATCCGGGATGGTCAGCGTGCCGCCCTTGCTGATATCGGCGATCAGGGCGCTGTAGAGCGTGTCGCGGTTTTGACGGATGACTGGCTGGTGGTCGAGCGGGGTTGGCTCGCGGTTGTGCATCCACTTCCCGATTTCGCCGCCGTTGTCCTTTAGGATCGCGGCGAACATGTGGTCGGATTCCACCCGGGGGAAATTGTCGGCATTGACTTTGGTAACGCTCATGGTGATTCACCTTTCTGACAAATATCGCGCGATCGATAGCAGGTACATTGCGAAGTCAACGGTCAGTCGAAGAACGCCGGCAAGGACTCGCCGATGATCTTGACGCCGAGGATGAGGAAGAGAACGCACATGATGACCCAGTTGTATTCGACGAGGTATCCGCGCAGGGTGTCCAGCTTGGCCTTGGCGCTCTCCCCGGCGACCAGGAACCAAAGGACCGGGATGCCGACAGTGAGCGAGGCCAGGATCATGAAGACCACCACGGCGACGATCTGCTCGGTCGAGCCGAGATTTGCTGCCACAATCGACGCGGCCGCGGCGATATCGAAGATGAGGTTCTTGGGGTTGAGACCCGAGAGAAACGCGCCCATGCCGAAGGCGAAGATGGGCGACGCGTCCTGCATCTTGGCCATCCATTTCGGCATTTCGGGGTCTTCGCCCTTGGCCGGCCGGCCTTTGAACTGCTTGACGGCCAGCAGGAGCAAAAGCACACCCAACGCAAGATGCAGAACGCCAGAAAGCGTGCTGGGATCGCCGTCACTCTTGTTGAGTTTGTCGGGATCGACAAAAGCGACGATACCGCCAACCACGATGGCGAGCCCCACCAGCCAGCCGATCAGGAACGCAGGCCCGTTGACCTTGGCCTTCCTGGACAAGAGCATCAGGATGACGCCGACGATCGGCAGCGGACTGAGCATCACACCGACCGCGGTGGGAAGCAATTGCCCAATAACCTCACCCATGCGCGAACCCCTTCCCTATCTGATTTCTTCCGCGATCGGTCCGAACGGATCGATTCGGCGACAACAGTTCCAGCCTAGCAGAATCCCAGATTTCTGGTAATCTGGGTGCATGAAAACAACACTCGATCTCCCAGACGAATTGATGAAAGCGGTGAAGCTTCGCGCTGTCGAAGAGAACCGCACGATGACCGATCTCATCGCCGAGTACCTGCGGCGAGGCTTGACGGCAGAGCCCATCGAACGAGCGCCAAGCCAGCACCGTGTGAAACTGCCCTTGATAGAGGGAACCCGGCCGGCAAAACCGGGCGAAGAGATAACGCCAGAGCGGGTCGCGGAGATCTTGCTGGCCGAAGAGATAGACGCATATCGTGATTCTTTGCGATAGCAACGTCTGGTTGGCACTGGTCATCCCTGCACACGCGCACCACACCATCGTTCGAGACTGGCTCGAGACCGTTGCCGATGCCGCATCGGTGTACTTTTGCCGTGTAACACAGCAGACATTTCTCCGGCTTCTCACCAATGGCTCCGTCGTGGGCGCGTATGGTGTTCAGCCCCTGAGCAACGAGCAAGCCTGGTCCTACTACCAGTCGCTCCTCGCCGACGACCGGATCGCTTTCCTCCACCAGGAGCCCGCGGGGCTGGAAGATCGCTGGAAGCAATTCACGTTGCGAGATTCGCCCTCCCCAAAGCTCTGGATGGACGCATATCTGGCCGCGTTTGCGCTGGCTGGCGGCTATCGGTTCGTCACGATCGACAAGGCGTTCTCGCAATTCGATGGCCTGAATCTCACCCTGCTTCGCGCCGCTGACTCCTGACATCGCCCAGTGCGTACCGCCAAAACCCTGACGATCCCGACCGGGTCTCCTGCTGACAGGATGCGGGACGCGCTGCCCACTGTCATCATCCGAAAGGAGAATCAGCGCGATTCTGCCGAATACGCGCGAGATTCCCTTAATAGAAGATGGTCGGGGTGCGGTGATACGGCTCCGTGCCGGCGGGGAGATCCTGGCCGGTGAGCCAGAGGGCCCAGTCGATCTCCATGGCCATGAGGGGCGTGCCGCGGCGTTCCAGCGCCTGGCGGATGAGCTCGCACGCCCAGATGGTGGCGGCGCGGATTTCCAGCTCCCACGGGCTGTTGGCGGGAATGAGCTGGCGGGCGTGAAGCGCGGCTTCCAATTCCGGGGTGTAGCGCAGAACGTCGAAACGGCGCAGCACCTGCGGGACCTTGTAGTCGGCAAAGGCGGTCAGCTCGTGCAGATCGTGGAACGCGCCGAGTCCCTGGCCCCCAAAGGCGCCATGCAGATCGGCAATCAGGATCTGGGCGCGCTTGAGGAAGCGGATCTCACGACCGTCGACCCAGACCACATCGTCGAAGGAAGGAAAGCGGCGGCGGACGGATTCCGCCAGAGCGACGGCGGAACCGTTGGCGTCCGCGATCAGCTTCTCGATGGGGGTGGCGCGTAGTCCCGTACCCGCTTCGCGCAGATGCGCGACGCGGCGTTCCAGTTGCGGAATGGGCACGCCATCGGGTTCGGCAGGAGCAAAGATGGCGATCAGTTCCGCATCCGGAGCGGTCAGCAGATAACCGGCATCCCAGAGCGGTTGGCCGCGGTCGATCGCCTTGCGCAGGGCGGCGACCAGCGCCCAGTAGCCGTCGTAACGCGTTCCCTCGTAGTCGACCGTCCAGCGCTCGTCGAGGTCTCCCGCCCAGCTCCAGAAGCAGAAGTTGAGCGCATCGAGCACCAGCACCCAGGCAGCCGTACGCCAGGTGTCGTCGCGGAAATGGATGCCCGTTTCCCATTCCGGCGGGGCGAGCCTGGCATTGGCCAGCAGATCGGCGGCGGCTTCGACAGCGTTCTGGTCGATGGAGACCGAGCGGGAATGCTCGATCAGCGGACGGGTGGACCGCAAGACACGCAGCGAATCTGGACCGATACTACCGTCGAACATACCCCTAGTGTACCGAGTGAGGATCGAGCGCCATGGCGAAGCGCGAGCAACTGGTCTTCGAAACCGTGCATCTCCCGGCCGAGGTCACCGTGCTGGCCCCGGACACATCGGAGATTCGCGTATTGCTGCGCAACGAGCATGCCAGCATGGCGCACGGCACGTTGCCGGTGGGCGGAATGTCGCTGGCGATCAAGCACCGGACCGTGCATGAGATCTGGTACATCCTCGGTGGTGAAGGCGAGCTCTGGCGGCGAACAGCGCAGCAAGAAGAAGTCGTGCACCTGCGCGCCGGGGTCGTGGCAACGATTCCGGTCGGGGCGGAGTTCCAGTTCCGCACGCTTGGGGAGGAACCGTTGCGCTTCATCATGTGCACCACGCCGCCATGGCCCGGAAACGACGAGGCGGTGCTCGTAGAGGGCGTATGGGTGCTCAGTACGGAATCGTGAAATTGGGTTTCCCGGGTCCTGGGTCCTGGGTCCTGTGACGATCGTGTGAAGAGAGGAGACGCAATTGAGCGCGAAGCGGATTGCGGCCATCGATGATTACCTGGCGTCACTGGACGCCGTGAAAGCCGAGACAGTCGGGACGGTGGTCGACACGATCCTTACGGAATTTCCGGAAACGGAATCGGTCATTGCCTGGAACGTGCCGCATGTCAAACTCGGCAAGGACTATCTGTTCGGTATCAGCGCTGCGAAGAACCATCTCTCGCTGAATCCATGGAGCCAGCGCGTGATTTCGGAGTTTCGGACGCGCCTCGAACCGGAGTATGTCGTGCTGCAATCGATCTTCCAGGTGCCGGTCGATTGGGAGGTCGATCGTGAATTGCTGGCCGATCTGGTGCGCGCGCGGATTGCCGAACTGGATCGTTCGTAACATCGTTGGAGTCGTCAAGAGGGAGACAAGCGCATGCGGGTTATCGGGCTGATTTCGGGAACGTCGGCGGATGGGATCGACACCGCGCTGTGCGAGATCGAAGGCGCGCCGCCCAGTCTGCGCGCGCGCATCGTGGCGGGGGAGACGTTTCCCTACCCCGCCGACGTGCGGACGCGCGTCCTGACCAGTTACGAACCTGCCCGTAGCAGCACGGATGAGCTTTGCCGGCTGAACGCGGAGATCGGCGAAGCCTTTGCCGAGGCGGCGTTGCGCATCATCGAAACAGCCGGGCTCGCGCCGGGAGATATCGACCTGCTCGTCTCGCACGGGCAAACCGTGTGGCATGACGTGCTGCCGGATGGCAGCGTCCATTCCACCATTCAGCTCGGCGAAGGCGCCGTGCTGGCCGAACGCACCGGAATCACCACAATCAACGACCTGCGCAATCGCGATATCAGCGCCGGGGGCCAGGGAGCGCCGCTGGCCGGCTACGTCGATTGGCTGCTGCTGCGTCACCCGAGCAAGGGTCGGGCAGTGCAGAACCTGGGCGGGATCGGCAATGTTTCCTTCCTGCCGCCGCTTTCCGACACGACCACTCGACCGATGGCCTTCGATACCGGACCGAGCAACGCGCTGATCGACGATGTGCTACGCCTGTCGACCGATGGACGCCAGACCTTCGATGTGGATGGCGCGCTGGCCCGGCAAGGCACGGTCGACCGCGAGTGGCTGCAGGAGCTGCTGGCGCATCCCTATTACCAGCGCCAGCCACCCAAGACCACCGGACGAGAGCTCTTTGGCTCGGCCATGGCCGCGGAATTGCTGTCAGTGGGAACCGCGCGCGGGCGCTCGCTGGCGGACATCGTGGCGACCATGACTGCGCTGACGGCATACAGCGTCGCGGATGCATACCAGCGCTTTGCGCCGTTCCAGATCGACGAGGTCATTCTCGGGGGAGGCGGGCGGCACAATCCGGTATTGGTCGAGACCCTGCAGGAACTGCTGGCCCCGGCCAAGGTGCTGACGCAGGAGGACATCGGCGAGAACAGCGACTACAAGGAAGCGCTGCTCTGCGCGGTGGTTGGCTATGAAACGTGGCATGCCCGCCCGGGGGTGCATCCGGCGATCACCGGCGCGCGGCACCCGGTGGTGCTCGGGCAAATCACCCCTGGCGACAACTTCGTGTCGCTGATCCGGAGCACCTGGTGCGATCGGTAGACGAACCGGCGATCCGCGCGATGGAGCAGAGCGATATCCCGCGCATTGCCGAATGGATGGCCGCGGACGATCTCTGGCAGCGGTATCGATTGTCTCCCGCAACGATTGCTGCTGATTTCGAGCGCGGTCTGGAACGGGCCGATCTGATGCTGGTCGCGGACGGCGAGGTTCCCGCCTGCGGGTTTGCCTGGTGCCTGCCGACTGGCATGTTCGGAGCGTTCCCCTATCTGAAACGCTTCGCGGTCGATCCTGCTTGCGCCGGTCAGGGCGTTGGCAGCCGGTTGCTGGACAGGTTGGAATCGGCGTTGCTCGCCCGGCAGCAGCGAGAGCTCTTCTTGCTGGTGTCAGACTTCAATCTCGATGCGCAGCGCTTCTACCAACGGCATGGCTACGCGGAGATCGGCCGCGTGTCTGAACTGGTGCTTCCTGGCGTCGCCGAGCTGCTTCTTCGAAAGCAACTCCAAGGTCTGTCATAATCGCAACCATTCCACAAGTAAACGGCTCGGGGTTGAGCCCGCATATGGCCGAACGTGTCGTTGTCGAAAACGAGCAGGAGGACGGACGAATGAGACGAATTTCCCGCATAGCGGTGTTCTTCATCGCTGGGTTGCTCATGGTGAGCGGGCTACAGCTTGCCCCAACGGCAGCCCAGGACAACACGCTGGTCATGGCGCGCGCGGCAGACGCGACCGGGCTCGACCCGCATACCCAGACAGCTTTCGCCTCGCTGCGCCTGCTCGAACTGATCTACGAACCGTTGTTGACGGTCGATGCGAACCTGGAGCTGGTTCCGGTGCTGGCGGAGAGCTGGGAGTTCTCCGAGGACGGTTCCCAACTCACCTTCCATCTGCGTGAGGGTGTCACGTTCCACGACGGATCGGATTTCACCTCGGCCGATGTGATCGCATCGTACGAGCGGATCCTGGACGAGGCGACCGGTTCCGCAACGCGCACCAATCTGCTCAGCATCGAGTCGATGGAGGCGCCCGATGACCACACGGTGGTGCTCAACCTGTCTATCCCGGATGTGCCGCTGCTCACCGCGCTGGCCTCCACCAATGCGGCCATCCTCTCGTCGGATGTCATCGCGAGTGGCGATCCGACCACCGACGCCATCGGCACCGGACCGTTCAAACTCGACAATTGGACCCCGGACCAGACGACCAATCTTTCGGCCAATGCCGATTGGTGGGCCGGCGCTCCCAAGATCGACGGGATCGAGATGCGGATCATCCCGGACGAATCGACCATCATGGCCGCGCTGCGAGCCGGTGAGATCGATTTCGCCATGTTCAACGACCCGCTGATCGCGACCCTCCCAACCGAGGGATCCGAGGTCGTCATCAACCGCGCGCCGGACATCGCCTATCACGTGCTGCAGCTGCGGGCGTTCGACATTCCCGGACCGGGCACCCCGGTGGCTTCCCCGAGCGCCGAGGTCCATCCGCTGAGCATTCTCGAGGTGCGCCAGGCGATCTCCTGCGCAATCGACCGGCAGGAAGTGGTCGATGCGGCCGCGCTCGGTGAGGGCACCGTCACCGGTCCGCTCACCATGCCGAGCTACGCGCTGCCGACCGATCAGCTCTTCTGTTACACCAAGGATCTGGAAAAGGCCAAGGCGCTGATGGAGCAGGCCGGCTATGCCGATGGCTTCCCGCTGACCATCATTGCCGCGTCCGCCGAACCGCCGACTGCGATTACGGAAGCCGAGAGCATCCAGTCGCAGCTGGCCGACATCAACATCGACGTCACCATCGAACCGCTCGAGTTGAGCGTCTACGTCGACCGCTGGTTGGCGGGTGATTTCGATGCGGCCATCGCGCTCAACGGCGGCCGCCCCGACCCGTACACCATGTACGCGCGGTATTTCCAGGATGGCGCGCAGTTCGCCAACGTCGCCGGGTATATCGACGACACACTCGACCAGTTGATGAAGCAGGGGCAGGTCGAGCTCGATCCCGAGGCCCGCAAGGAGATCTTCAACCAGTTCCAGACGCATCTCGCCGAAGTGTCTCCCTGGATCTGGCTCTACACCGGGTACCTGTACACCGGACAGCAGCCGTATGTGGTGGGCTTCGTTCCCAACCCGACCGGCTCGCTCTACAGCCTCGGGCAGGTGTCACTCGACCGCTAATCACACTCGGTTGTGCCGGGACGGAGTCTGGCTCCGTCCCGGCATTTTTTGGACGCTCCTGTGCTGAACTACCTCTTCCAGCGGTTGTTGCTGGCGATCCCCACCCTTCTTGGCGTCACCATCATCGTCTTCGTCGCCATTCGGGCGGTGCCCGGCGATGCCATTACCGCCATGCTGGGCACCGAAGCGGGATTGCTGACCGAAGCGCAGCGCGCCTCGCTGGAAGCGTATTTCGGGCTCGACAAGTCACCCGTGCAGCAGTACTTCTCCTGGATCAGTAGCGTGCTGCGCGGCGATCTGGGGTATTCGGTCCGGCTTGGCCAGCCGGTGTTGAGCCTCATTCTCGACCGTCTTCCCGTCACCCTGGAGCTCGCGTTCCTTTCGCTGCTCATCGCGATCCTGGTCGGCATTCCGCTGGGCGTGATTGCCGCGGTCTACCGCAACACACCGGCCGATTTCTTCGGGCGGCTCTTCGCGCTGATCGGGTTGGCCGCGCCGAATTTTCTGGTGGCAACGGTGCTGATCTATGTTCTGTCGGTCTACTTCGGCTATCTCCCCAACGCCGGCAACTACGTGCAAATTACGACGGCTCCGTTCAAGAACCTGGAACAGATGATGCTGCCAGCGCTGACCTTGGGGTTGGCGTTCTCCGCCTCGGTCATGCGCACCACGCGTTCGGCCATGCTCGAGGTGCTCAATCAGGATTACGTGCGCACCGCGCGTGCCAAGGGTCTGCGCGAGCAGATCGTGGTCCGCCGGCATGCGCTACGCAACGCGCTCATCCCGGTGGTGACGTTGACCGGTATCGAGCTGGGGTATCTGTTGGGGGGAACCGTCATCATCGAGCAAATCTTCGCGTTGCCCGGGCTTGGACGGCTCACATTGAACGCCATCGCCCAGCGCGACTACGCGTTGATCCAGGGCGCGACGTTGTTCATCGCCTGCATGGTGGTGATCGTCAACCTGCTGGTCGATCTCGGCTATGCCGCCATCGATCCGCGCATCTCCTATGGCAGCGACCGTTAGCCTGGCGCCGGAAGAAGAGCGCCTGGGATCGCGGCCGCGCCCGTGGCGGCAGATGCTGCGCACGGCCAGCGGCGCGGTGGGCGCCACGATCGTCGCGCTCTATCTCATCGTCGCCTTGATGGGCGCGCTCGGGCTGACCCCCTATCCGCCACTGGAGCAAAACCGGCTCGACCGGTTGCAGGGGCCAAGCCGGGACCACCTGATGGGTACCGATATCCTCGGGCGCGACGTCTTCAGCCGCATCATCAAGGGCGGCACCAATTCGCTGATCGTGGTGTCGCTCAGCGTACTGCTGGCCTGCACGGTCGGCACAGCCATTGGGGTGATCTCGGCCTACAGCGGTGGGTTCACCGATAACGTGGCCATGCGGGTGATGGACATCTTTTTCGCGTTTCCGGCCATCCTGCTGGCGTTGCTGGTGGTGACCGTGCTCGGTGCTGGCACGCGCACAACGATCTTCGCGATCGCGCTGGTCTATATCCCCATCTTTTCCCGGGTCGCGCGCGCGCCGGTGCTGGCGTTGAAACAGACCGAGTTCGTGGAGGCGGCCAATAGCATCGGGATGCGACGCTGGCGCATCCTTACGCGTCACATCCTGCCGAACGCGGTTGCGCCGATCATCGTCCAGATCAGTCTGGCCCTTTCCTGGGCGTTGCTGACCGAAGCGGGTTTGAGCTTTCTCGGTCTGGGCACGCCCCCGCCGGAACCGTCCTGGGGGCAAATGCTGAGCGAAAGCACCGGCATTGCCGAGATCGCGCCCTGGTTGCTGATCTTCCCCGGCGCGGCCATCATGCTCAGCGTGCTCGGTTTCAACCTGCTTGGCGACAGCTTGCGCGACGCGCTGGACCCCCGGCTGCGCGGATCCCGGTGATGGCAGTGCTTGAACGGTTGCACCGTCTGTCGTCGTAGTGGCGGGGCTGCGTGAACACTTGGGCGGTTCCGTTCCCGGTCTCCGAGGCGTAAGCTGAACGAGGGCCGGTAGCGCCTGCTGCATCGCACTCGAGACCGTCCCGTGTTCGTCCGCGCTGAGGAGAAGACAGGACACCATGCAAACGAGCCCGTTGGAACCCATTCCGAATTCGTCCGTCTCTCGCCGGAAGTTGCTGGGCTATGGCAGCGCGGTCCTCGCGGCCGGCGGGTTCGCCTCAGTCGGAGCGCCAATGCCTGCCAACGCCCAAACGCCCATCGCCGATCACGTCGATGGCGATTTCGCCGGTCTGGTCGATATCGGAGGACGGTCGCTCTATCTCACCTGCGCTGGCAGTGGCGGCCCGACGGTAGTGCTGGTGACCGGCTATCGCGACACGAGCGATATCTGGTCGCGCGATCAGCGAAACCTGACCGATCCCCGCACCATGGTTTTGCCGGCATTGGCGGAGTTCACCCGTGTCTGCGCGTACGACCGGCCCGGCACCGCGACTTCGGTGGGGGACGAGGACTTGATCAGCCGTAGCGATGCTGTTCCTCAACCGCGCACCGCCACCGATGCGGTGGAGGAGTTGCATGCGCTGGTGCACGCGGCTGGCATCGAGACGCCCTTCGTGCTGGCGGCGCATTCGCTCGGCGGCGCAATTGCACGACTGTACACCAGCGCGTATCCGGAGGATGTCTCCGGACTTGTGCTCATCGACGCCTACAACGAGTTCATCGAAGCGCTCATGACCCCGGAGCAATGGGCCTCGCTGGTGGCATTCAACGCCGAACTGGGCACGGACGACATCGTCCCCATTCCCGGCTACGGTGATATCGAAACCATCCCCTACGGAAGCATGAACCCGGAGTTACGCGAAACCGCCCCGTTCGGCGATATCCCGCTGGCGGTGGTGGCGCACGGGGTTCCCTTCGAGATCGACACGGTGCCGGAGGGATTCACCTCCGCTGAGGAGCTCGAAGGCTTTCTGACTGCTGCGAACGAGCAACTGGCCACACTGACCACCGATGCGCGGTATTGGGTCGGGGAGACAAGCGGGCACTATGTGCAACAGGACCAGCCTGAGCTCGTCGTCGAAGCGGTTCGGCAGGTGGTGACCGGAGTGCGCGAGCCGGACACCTGGACATCGCTGGAATCGTGCTGCGACGGATAGAGCGAGCAGCATCCCACCTGGCAGGTGAACTGGGGGCCCGGATTCGGGGCGACACTCGCTGCGGCGAGGAGATTCTTCGTTCCTCTGAATGACAGGGGGCGCGTGCTACGCTGCGCGGCAATCGGCAGTTCGGTTCAGCGCACAGGACGTTCGCAATGTCCGTAGTTCCTATTCGACGCAGCACTCCGGAAGCTGAAGGCATCCCATCT
The DNA here is from genome assembly GCA_041390825.1 of Thermomicrobiales bacterium. Taxonomy (NCBI): domain Bacteria; kingdom Pseudomonadati; phylum Thermomicrobiota; class Thermomicrobia; order Thermomicrobiales; species Thermomicrobiales bacterium. The sequence continues at coordinate 55,829 of JAWKPF010000024.1, read as the reverse complement.
TCCGCCATTCTCGACTTCGTCGACGCGCTCGAGCAGCACGCGCATCCGCTGGACGCGGTGCACAGCTTCATACTGCTGCGGCACGGATCGGTGGTGGCCGAGGGGTGGTGGACGCCGTATCGCCCCGAAGTTCCGCACATGCTCTATTCGTTGAGCAAGAGCTTCACGTCGTCGGCTATCGGGATCGCGGTGGCAGAGGGGTTGCTGCGCGTCGACGACCCGGTGCTGAAGTTCTTTCCGGACGATGCGCCAGCGAACCCGAGCGGCAATCTGCAGGCGATGACCGTCGAGCATCTCCTCACCATGAACACGGGACATCACGAGGACACGCTGGCCGCGGTTTGGCTCGGCGCGGATGACGATTGGCCGCGCGCCTTTCTTGCCCTGCCGGTGGAGCACAAACCAGGAAGCTGGTTCGTCTACAACACTCCGGCGACGTATATGCTCTCGGCAATCATCACCCAACTCACCGGAGAATCCCTGATCGACTACCTCCGCCCACGGTTGTTCGACCCGTTGGGTATCGAGCATCCGGTCTGGGATACCGATCCGCGCGGACGCAGCCTGGGCGGATCGGGATTGCACATCACGACCGACGGTATTTCCCGTTTCGGACAGATGTACCTGCAACGTGGCGCATGGAATGGCCAGCGCATTCTGAGCGAGGTATGGATCGATGCGGCGAGCGCGGCGCACTCCGACAACAGCAACACGCAGACGAATCCCGATTGGATCGTTGGTTACGGGTATCAGTTTTGGCGTTCCCAGCCAGCCGACGTCTATCGCGGCGATGGCGCGTTTGGGCAGTTCTGCGTCATCTTCCCGGAGCAGGACGCCGTGCTGGCGATAACCAGCGGCGTGCAGAACATGCAGCGCGTGCTCGACCATGTCTGGAAGCACCTTTTGCCTGCATTCGGGGACGCTGCGCTGCCCCACGATTCAAACGTACAAGCGGCGTTGGCGACGAAGCTGGCGTCCCTCTCCTTGCCATCTGCGCAGGGCGCTACGACCTCCAGTCTCATCGAGACCATATCCGGTCGAGCTTATGCGCTCGAGGCGAATAGCTTGGGAATCGAGCGAATCGTCTGTGAGTTCGATTCCTTCGACGCCACCACCATCACCATTACCGACACCAGTGGCGACCATCGGGTCGTTAGCGGACTTGGCGAGTGGCTAGCGGGAGAATCGGAGGGCCGAATCCTCAGTCCAATGAACCCCGGATCGGGTGGGGTCGGCCTGGAACGCACAAGCGCAAGTGGAGCGTGGACGAGCGACGACACATTCGAGCTCCGCGTCTGCTACACGGGAGGCGAGGTCTGCCCGATCTTGCGGTTTCAGTTGCCGGATTGCCAGCGCTCGGTCGAGATCGATCCCAATATCTCCTGGAATGAACCCACGGTAACGACGCTTACAGGTCACGCCGAGCAGTGACCGAGATTCGGCGATATGGAGGCGCATCGGCCTGGTCTCACACCTCGTAATCTGGACCGCGAATCCCGGTAGTGCCGCAGGCAGTGGGCCGGTTTTTCCATGCAGCAGGAGCACGACCGTGATCGTCATCGACAGTCATCTCGACATTGCCATGAACGCGTTCTATCTCGACCGTGACCTGCGCAAGAGCGTGGCCGGGATTCGGGAGGACGAAGCGCACATGACCGAGAAGGGGCGCGGCAACAACACCCTTTCTTTCCCGGAAATGCGGCGCACCGAGATGGCGCTCTGCTTCTGCACGATGATCGCGCGCACGAAATCGGGTCGACACGACATGATCGACGTGCGCACCCAGGAGATTGCGTACGCGCGGGCGCAGGGAGAACTGGCGTTCTATCGGGAGATGGAGCGGCAAGGCGATATTCGCATGATCTCCGACTGGTCTCAGCTCGACGCGCACATGAAGGAATGGAACGCCGATCCAGCAAACACGCCCTCGGAATGATCCTGACGATGGAAGGGGCCGACCCGATTGTCGATCTCGACCAGCTCGGACTTTGGTGGAAGGACGGACTGCGGGCACTGAGCCTGGCGCACTACGGTCCGAGCATACGCGCACGGTACCGAAAGCCTGCGGGTTGACCGAACGGGGCAAAGCGCTGCTGGAAGAGATGAACGAGACCAACCTGCTGGATATCACCCACCTCAACGACCAATCGTTCTGGGAGGCGGTGGAGATCTTCACGGGGCCGATCTGGGCATCGCATTCCAACTGCCGCGCGTTGTTCGGCGACCGCCAGCTCACCGACCAAATGCTCCAGCACATCATCGAGCGACGGGGTCATCGGCTGCGCGCTCGACGCCTGGATGGTGGTGCCGAACTGGATTCGGGGCGAAAGCACCCCGAAATCTGCAGCATGGAAGACTACGTCGATCACATCGACCATATCTGCCAGGTTGGCCGGCAATGCGAATCTTCACGCCGCCATTGGAACCGACCTGATGGTGGTTATGGCACGGAGCAGACCCCGCGCGACCTCGACACGATTTATGAGTCTTTCTTAAGCAGCTATCCCTGGCCGGCTCCGCGCCCGCGGCTACGCCGACGACATCGAAAAGATCATGCACGGTAAACTGGCTGCGCATGCTCGAACGTGTCTGACCTCCGAAGCGTAGAGGTTGCAGTGACTACTGGTAACCAGTACTATCGACCTGGGTGCTTCGTTTTGATGAGGTTGAGTGGGATCACGCCAAGGCGGAGATGAATGTCGAAAAACATGAGTCGCATTCATCGACGCTGCCAACGTGTTTCTCGATATCGATCGGATCGAGCAGATTTCCCCTGATGGCAGGTCGCCGGAGCCACGCTGGAAAACAGTCGGCCGTTCGAGCGATTCGCTCATTGCAGTGATCTTCACAATACGTGCGGCATGAACGTGCGAATCATCACCGCTAGAAGGGCAAGCCGCCGTGAGCGAAGAGAATACGGTTCGAGTACGTCTCTATGAAGATGGGACGTTGATCGATCTTTCTACGGGCAAACCCTACGAATCTCCGCATAAGACGGACTGGGAACGGCTCCGTAACATGACGGATGAGGAGATCGAGGCCGCCGCGCTCTCCGATCCGGACAACCCGCCAATGACTGAGGAAGAGTTGTCAGATGCGACGCGTCGTGGACGCGGTGCGCGTACGCAAGGCGCTCGGCATGACGCAAGTGCAGTTCTCCTCGAGACCTTCTCGAGATCTCCGCTGGGCACGCTCCGGGATTGGGAGCAGAAGCGCTCCTTCCTTCCGCTCGCATCAGGCAGCGGCGAGCTATCTGCGGGTGATCGAGCAGAACCCGGAGGCCGTCATCGCAGCGCTCGCCGCGTATCGAACGCGCGGCAAGGACGAAGCAGAAGAAGCCGCTCAAGGCGGTTGCCGCGACACGGTAGATCGACTCTTTGCATGCCGCGGCGGGTCCTGTATGCTCACGACATGATCGACACGTTTCCACTCTTCGAATTCGACGAAGACCGCACCGCCATCATCGAGCCGCATCACGTGCTCGTGGAACGGGAGGATTTCCTGAAACACGCGGGTGATCTGCTTTTTTCACGATGTGCTGGGCGACTTGCGCACCCGGGAGACGACGGAGGTCATCGGGTTTCTGACCAGCGAAGCCGGTCCCAATCCGATGTTGCGAGTGGAGATCGATGGAACGCCCATTGTCGCGATTCAACCTGGCATCGGCGCGCCAATGGCCGCCTTTGTGCTGGAAGAGCTCATCGCGTTGGGCGCGCGCACGGTGGTCGCGTGTGGCGGCCGGAGTGCTCGATCGGGGGATCGATGTCGGGCAGTTGATGATCCTGACCAGCGCTGTGCGTGACGAGGGAACCTCGTTTCACCATGTGCCCGCCGCCCGTGAGATCGCGCAGGATGCGGAATGTGAGCACGATTGCGACAACACTGGAACGGCACGGCGTCGGCTATCGATTGGGCAAGACCTGGACTACCGACGCCATCTACCGAGACCTGGGCCAGGTCGCGCGGCGACAGGCCGCCGAAGGGTGCGCCATGGTGGAGATGGAAGCCTCGGCGCTTTTTGCGGTCGGGGCATTTCGTGGTGTGCCGGTTAAGCAGATTCTTTACGGGGAGACGATGTCAGCGGGTTGGGCGATTGGGACCCGCGCGACTGGGACAAGCACACAATCCGCGAACGCCTCTTCTGGCTCGCCGCCGAAAGCTGCGTGGCGTACCAACCAGCCTCCTCATAACCTACGCGCTGCTTCTCGCCCGACCGAACGGGGAACAGAAGACGCAGGAATGCGTCCCCGGCACGCGGTATATACTGTATTCACCGTATGCACGATGATTACGCGTGGGACGAGCATATCAGACATGATTCAGCAACAACTGCGCAAAGCCGGAAACAGCGCCGTCATCACCATTCCGAAAGAGGAAGTCGAGCGCAACGGGTGGTCTGTGGGTGACCGATTTGCGGTCCAGCTCACACCTTTGGAAGAACGACCGGTCTTGAGCCGCGAGTTGCGTGACGCGCTCGATGCAAGCTGGCGGACCACGAAGCTGCCTATCGTTATCTCGCGAAATAGCCATGATCCGCTACCTAACGGTGGCCGAGGTCAGTCGAGCTGCATCGTGCGATCCTGGACTGCATGGGCGAGCGGCTGGAACCACTGCGCGATGAAGGGCTACTCGAATCGGCGTTGATGCGCGCACAAATGGCCGCCTACTATGACAGTGCGGACCTGGTCACCCAGGCGGTGCTGATGGCCGTTGGGATCTCACAGAACCAGCCCTTCGTCGACGGCAACAAGCGGGCAGCACTTGTAACGCTTGATGTCTTCCTGCGCGTCAACGGCCTGGAGTTCCGGGGAGATTCTCGAGCTGGCAGCACGCATCGAACAGATCGCCAAGGACCGGGGAGCACCGCTCCGAAGCAACCTCGATTTCGCGCGCTGGTTGCGAGCGAGGGTTGAACCTCGCTAGGCGCCACAACGCGCGTCGAGTTCTTCGGTGAGGCGGCGGAGTATGACGTCGATCTGGTCGTCCTCCAGCCAGTGGGTATTGATCTGCAGCCGGTCGCGCAGCGCGTCGAGATGAATGGAGGGATCGCCGTCGATGAGCGCCTGGACCACTGCGCGGTGATTCCAGCGGTCGTCCACGGGGTGGACACCGATGACCGGGAAGGCCAAATCGCCTGATCGTCGTTGCGGGTGAGACGCACATCTGACCGGGCTCAAGCGCGGCCATCAACCGGTCGGCCTGCGCCATGTGACCGCGGTAGTCAGCCTCGTGGTCGTGGGCCAGGAAACGCTCAAGCGCAACCCCGAGCCCGACCATCGTTTCCTTGCCGACCTTCATGCCGCGCCCGACGGAAGCATTGGGACTGCCATTCAAGCGGGCCGCTTCGATCAGATCGGCGCCAGCAAACCGACCCGGCCGGACCGCGGATGCCCTTTCCCCTGCTGTAAATGACCAGGTCGGCCCTGCGCTCGATCCAGATGCGCAGGTGACTGACTGTGGGAGGGTGGACGCAGCATCGACGAACACCGGCACATTGCGCGCATGCGCGATCTCGACCACCTGCTCGAAGGGGAGCGCCGGGTCCGTTGTACTGTGATTGATGAAACGGGCCACCGCGGCGGTACGGTCGGTGATCGCTTGCTCCAGTTCGGCGGGATCGGTGCGCTCCCAGGTTCCGATGAGCGTCAACCGCCCGCCCCCAACGCGGTACATACGGTCGTACATGATGCGGGCGCGGTGGAAGACGATTTCGTTCGGGAAGCCATCGCTGTCCGGCAGGGCAGCGATGCGTTCGGGATTGCTCCCGGCCACGCAGGCCGCCGCGGCCAGCACCATACCGGCTGCCGATCCGCAGGTGACCACCAGCTTCCGCGCCGGTGATTTCGGCAATCCGTTTGCCAACTGCGCGGTTGAGTTCCATATCGACGAAGCGCGTGGAGGCTTCGGCCATCGCGGCCAATACCTTGGTTCATCAACGACCCGCCGGCCAACGTGGTGGGTCCGCGCCCGTTGATGATCGGTCTGGCCCCAACTGCTGGTAGATCGATTCGTGGGTCATTGTCGTCTCGGTGCCGGTTTGCGAAAGTGGTCGGCTGCGCGATCTCCCGCGCAATGGCATCCAACGCCACGTCCCGCCCGCACGGTAGGACTCCCAGGTCGGCTGGGCAAAGAGATCGGGCGGGATCCACGGACGCCGGTCCCATCGGCCAGCCGCTCTGCCACTGCAGATCGGAGATGTTCACCCGCGTGCCGACCAGGGAAGCACGAACTCGATGCTCTCGCCGGTAAAGCTGGGCGACGATCCGGCTACCGCCCGCGAAGATTGCATGCGTATGCAGATCGAGATAGGTGGCGGAATCTCTGCGCCGCCGACCAGGTGCGCCGCCCGATGATGACAAAGAGCTTGCCGGGTTGGTTCCAGGGGCTGGCGACCAGTGTAGAGAAACGGCCACTCCAGCGTGGTGTTGCCGCCCTTGTTCATGCGAATGTCGATGATGAGCCGATCGGGGTTGGTCTCGTGGAGCATGGCGAAAAACCGATCGGTGAAGGCAGCGAAGGTTTCGTCATCGCCATCGCGCATGTGTTGTTGATCTGGCAGATAGATGGCGTCCAGCTCGTGTATCGGCTCGAACCAAAGGGGTGCCGAAGATCCCGTAAATAGAGCGGTCTTGCTGGGAGTCGATCCAACGCCGTGACCCAGTGATCCGGAAACGGGAAGCTGCGGCCGAGCGGCGCGGTTGGAAACTCGTTGTCAGCCATCACGGTGATCGGCGAGACTCCCGGCATCGTCCATCAGCCGCAGCGTGGCCCGGTCCGGATGCGCGGTCAGACCGAGGGGCATGCAGAAAGGCCGTCTCTCGCAGGCGGAAGGGCAATGATTGCCTCGGCCAATGCGGATTGTCAGTGCAGATCGTGGGCACGATCTCCTGCGCCACTTCGGCCATCGATCGCCCTCGATCTCGGCCACCTGCAACCCAACCAGATGGGCATAGGCCGAAGCGGCATGCGTGATGAAAACGCCTTCCTCGAACCGGTAGAACCTCCACGGTAGCGCGGCCAACAGGTCGGCCTGTTCCAGCGCGGGAGAGACATAGGCGCCCGCTCTGCAGCGCCACCAGCAGGCGACCGAGGTTCAGCAGAATCTCGGCATCGCTCAGCTCGGCAACATGCTCGGAAGACCAACCGATCGCGCTGTCCATCTCCTCCGCGGAAACAAGCGCGAACGGATTCGCCGAACGACGCAACAGTTCTGCTCGAAGAACTCGATGTCCCCCTGCCATCCCTGCTCCTGGTGGAATCCGGGTCGGGCATCCCGAACCGATAGGCAATGCCGGGATGCGACAGCAGGGGGGCAAAATCCGGATCGGTGCGGATACCGCCAATATCCCGATAGCGCAGATCGAGCGCCAGCTGCATCAGTTCGGCCGCGCGTCGAGTTCGCCATCGCGGATCGCTGCCCGGGAGGCGAGCACCATCATCTCGCTAAACCCACCATAGCCAAGCTCGGTGGCATGGAGCGCGGCCTGCACGGTTCCCGGGTAGTCGCCAGCGGCAAAGAGCGCCTGGGCGAGCGCGCCCCACGGCTCGGGATGCACCGGATTGCTGGCCGCGGCGATCAGCTGTTCGATCGAATCGGACATCGGTGCGCCTCAGAGACGAGTCAACGCTGAAGGGAGAAGACAGGGAGGAGCACGGCTCAACACGCGGTGCGCGCTGGGTACTCACGCGACACAGTCCCCCGTCCACCGCACTGGTCTTGGGCAGGACAGCGTCGTCGCCAATCACCTTCCTCTTCACAGACATCGAAGTAGCTCGGCTCTGGAACCGATATCCAGAGACCATGGCGGATGCGGTGCCGCGGCAGGAAGCTTCTGCGCGACGCGGTCGAGCGGCATGGCGGAACGGTCTTCAAGACCGTGGGCGATGGGGTCTATGCCGTCTTCGCGGACGCGCCCAGCAGCATCCGCGCAGCGGTTGCCGGGCAACGTCTTCTGCTGTCGCAGCATTGGCCGGGTATGGTCGACGGTGACGACCTGCTGGTCCGGTTGGCGATCCATACCGGGGAGGCGGACACACACGATGGCGACTACTTCGGCCCCACCAACCGGCTGAGCCGCACACTCGCCGCCGGGCACGGAGGGCAGATTCTCTGCACGCACGAGACCGTCCCAGCCCGTGGGGACGCCTGGCCGGAGGGCAATCGAGCGGCGCGATCTTGGCGAGCGCGCCCTGCGGGATGTGTTAGGCAGCAGCCGGATTTTTCAGATCGTCGCCCGTGAGCCGCCCGAGCAGTTCCTGCCGCCGCCACGCTCGACCTCCGCACGCACAACCTTCCACGCTGGCCATCGTCGATGGTTGACGGGAAGCCGAGGCCGCTCGTCCTCCAGGCGCTGCTCCGGTCGCGCGAGCATCGGATGATATCGGTGCTGGGAACCGGAGGGGTGGGCAAGACCCGCCGCCACCGAGGTTGCGGGCGCAACTCCTGGACGAGTTCCAGGACGGGATTCGCTTGTCGATCTCTGTTGCTCCGCGCAATGATCAGGTGCTCGACGTGCAATCGCGCAGGTTGGCCGGCGCGGTCGATTCGCTGTCTCGCCGCGCAATGCGCTGCTCGACTGGTTGCACGGACGGTACTCTTCTGGTGCTCGACAACTGCGAGCAAGTGATCGAGGGCGTGGCCGAAATTCGCAGCGCCATTGTGCAATCCGCGCCAGATGTCACCATTCTCGCCACCAGCCGGGCGCCGGTACGCATCCGGGGCGAGCGCCGGATCGCGCTGGAACCGGGCTCGTTCGCCAGACGATCCGCAGACCAGCCCGGCGGTGGGCGCTGTTCGCCCAGCGTGCGCGTGACGTGCGCGCATCCTCTGCGCTCGACCATGACAACGCCGAGGCGATCGCCGACGGTTCGCCGGTCGACGGACTGCCGCTGGCGATCGAGCCGGCGGGCAGCCTGTGCGCATGTTGCTCGAGGCCCTGCAACACCGGTTGCAGGAAAGCCGCGGCGCTCCTGCGCGACGGTCCGCGCGATCTCCCGGATCGCCAGCGAACCTGGCCAACACCATCACCTGGAGCTACGACCTGCTGGAACCCGAAGATCAACGCGCGTTTCGCCGTCTGGCGGTCTTTCATGGGGGCATCGCGGTCGATGCGGCGGCGGCCGTCATCTGGAACGAGGGCATTTCCGATCCGCTCTGGGCCTTGAGCCGGTTGGACGCGCTCGTGCAGGCCAATCTCCTGCAGGTTTCGCCCGATGCCACCGGTGAGCCGCGGTTCCTGATGCTGCAAACCATTCAGGAGTTTGCTATCGACGCATTGCGGGAGCCGGGGAATGGGACGATGCTGCCCTGGCGCATGCGGCCTTCTTCTCAGATCTGGCCAGAGAAGCGCGCCCGCACCATCGCACCGCCGATTCGGCGCAGTGGCTCGACCGGCTCGATCGGGAATTCGAGAATCTGCAGGCCGCGGTCGACGAACAGGCCGCGACTCCGCTGGTCTGCGGTTGGTGATCGATCTGGCAGCAGGTTTTCTCGATCAGCGGAGGACGGTGCTCCAGGCGCGGTCATGGTTCGAGCGCGCCTACCGGCCAGAAGGATCCTATCCTCCCGGAGCTCGAGGCCGAAGCGCTCTTCTATCTGGGCAATACCTGGTTCAGCGATCCGGCAGTAGCCACGTTCTACCGCCGGGCAATCGCCATTGCCGACGAAAGCGAGAACTGCCTCTACGGGTGCGATCGGTGGCCGCGCTCAGCACGGTGGCCGCGTTGAGTGGAAACTATGTAACCGCCCGCGCCATGGCAAACGATGTGCTGGCAGCCGGGAGAGCGAAAGACGATCCCCAGATCGTCGCGCTCGGCTACGCCAGACTCGCCTACACGGCCTGCGAATCTGGCGATGAGCAAGCAGCCATCGATGCCTGCCGGGGAATGGCGCGCACATGCCGAACGCTCCAACGATGCCACTGGCGACGCCTGGGGATGGCTGATCGAAGGCGTCACACCGCCGGTTGGGAGATCGGCCATCGAGTCTGCTTATGACCATGCTCTTGCACGCTTCTCGCAAACGGGCGATGCAGAGGCCGTTGGTCTTTGTTTTCTGGAACAGGGATTGGCTCCCGCTGGACACCGCGCCGGAACAGGCACGTCCAGCTTCGAGCGCGCATTTTCCGCTCGTGACCTGTTTCGATGCCTACACCGTGCTCTCCTGCTGGAAGGAGCCGCATCGCCTGCTCGTATTCGAGGAAACTGGGATGCCGCGGCCGAATGTGCATCGGCGCTGCGCAACAACTGCGCTAGAGCAATCGGGCATAGCCAGCAGCGGTGGGAGCGCGCCGCGCTCGACCGCGCGATCGACCGGCTTCTGGTCAAGCTCGGTCCTGGCGAGTTCGTAGGCCGGGCTCGCCCGTGGCCGGGCCTGCTCTCCCGCGCTCATCGAGCAGTTCGATGCGATCGAACTCCCCCAGACCCGTGCCGTGAGTTTCGGTGACGTCCCGTGCCGGGTTCAACATCCTGCGCCCCCGCATATCCCGTACGCCAACCGTATCCCGTCCCAGGTCACGACGGTGAGCGTGGAACCGGCCCGTGCTTCGTCTGAAACCGGTGTCGCGGCGGTAGGTGTGCCGGCGTCCTCGGCGGTAGCGGTTCCGCTGGACGCACCGGTCAGATAGTACCGATCGTCCGCATCGATAAACAGGGCGCCACCGGCAGGTACATCGAATGTTCCGGCCCCGAACTTCGCGTCGGAATGGTGGCATCGGCTTGTTGATTTCGATTTGCGATCCCTCGCAGATGGTGATCTGGACGAGACCGCTATCGACACGGATGATCGACGGCTGTCGGGAAAGCACCGCAAGCGTTCCGCCGTCGAAGAGTGTTTACCTGAGTCAGGACGACATCGATCAAGTAGTCCGGCGGAGCTCGGTGATCGACTCGAAACTGCTGATGACCTGATAGTCGTCCTGTTCCCCAGGCTTTGCCTCGGGCGTCCCTTCCATCTCATCGAACGGAATCCACGGTCCGCAACCGGCATCCTGCGCAGTTGCCGGGAGGGCACTTCCCGTTGCCTGGACGCTGAGTCCCACAATAAAGAGAGCGCCACGAGAGTCAACGCAACGATCGAAACGCAACCGCCGGGTCATCGATACTCTCGCTGCCAGTGCGACATCGTCAGACAGATCGAAACGGAGTTGGTCCCGTCGCACCTGTTTGGGCCCAGTGTTCCCAGTACACACCCGGCACAACACCATGTCAACCGGCCATGTTTCGCGCCGCCACCAGAATGCCATGGCCGTCGGAACCGAAACGTCGCCCAGGGCGGCTTCCTGATCGCGGGCTAGCTCACGCTGTGGCTGAAGCGCTCGATGGCGGACATCAGCTCGTCGAGGGTTTCTTCCCCGCTGGGAGGATCGTTGCCGATGACGCAGCCGCGTATATGGTCTTCCAGCACGAGCAAGCCGGTGGCGCGCAACCCGGCGACGATGGCCGAGATCTGGGTGAGGACATCGACGCAGTACTTCGTCCCTTCCAGACCATCTTCTGCACGCCGCGCACCTGTCCCTCCAGCCGTTTCAGCCGGGCCAGGATCCGCCTTGTCCATTTCATAGGAAGGCGCGTGCTGAGGCCCTTCGTGCTGCGCGTGGGATCCATTTGTTTCGGTCTGCATGATGCTGTCGTTTCCTGACACGTGTTGGGGAGATGGCTTCCGTACCATGAGCGGCCCATATGGTCCTCGTTCGACGGAGCCAATTGCTACAATTGTGCCAAACAGAGAATCAAGCGTGTCTCTTGGGCGCGTCCCCTTTGCGCTCGACGTCAGAATCGCCCCGTCCTGGCCCACGAACACACACGGCACACTCGCAGGACAAGGATGGAATCTCAATGATCGAAACATCGATTTCTCGACGGACCGTCGTCCGCATCGCCCCTTATACCTGCTCGCGCTGGGAAACTCTCCGCATGCGCGCTTACACCTGTGCAGGAATCAGAATCCGCGCACAGATACATCCGCGGTTTCTGCTGGCATGATGGTCGAGGTGGTCGAGGACTGCACCTGGCTGGACGCCACGATCCAGCAGATTGGCCGTCCACTGGAGCCGGTGATGTTCCACACGCATTGGGGCATCTGAACTCGGGGATTTTCGACCCCCTCTGCTTCAGTATGTCGATGAGCGTGGAGGGATTCCGTTCATTACCTGGGAAGCTCGGGTGCCGATCTACGCCGGTGGCGTCGGCGTTGCTGATCAACCGACATTCTCGCTGGCGAATATCGTCTCCGCTACTCCGACACCTACATCGACAGCTGGCGACTGGTCTGGCCTGCAGGCGTCCGGCGTCCGCTGGCTCCGGTTTGGGCATGAGATGAATGGCGACCGGTATCCTCGGTCTGCTGGCGCGAATGGCAACACGCCAGAACAGTTCATCGAGTGGCAATGCGATCTGACCACGACTGGTTTGCATCGTGCATGGAGAATGTTTCGGTCCGGTCCGCCATTCGCGAGCGTCGCGGCGACGCCGAGCAGGCGAAATCGTCCCGTTGGACGACAAGGTCTTCCCGGTGACGATTATGCTCATTTATGTGGGGGCCTGGATTCAACTGGGGTGACACGCCGCAGCCTTGGGGTGTCGCCGGCTGGGATACCTTTTCCGACATCTTCTTCGAGGGCATCTATGCCGAGCTGGGGTAAGAGTTTTCTGACGCGGCCCGTCATCATTGCTGAGACCGCCTCGGCTGAATTGGGCGGCAGCAAGGCGGATTGACAACGAGCGCATACCTGAGCGAGATTCCCGAACGGTTTCCGGCCATCGAGGCAGTGGTCTGGTTCAACGTGTGCTCAAGGAGACCGACTGGCGCATCGGGATAGCTCGGTCGAATCGTTGCGGGCGTTCGTCACCGCTGCGAACAGTCCGCAGATGCAAGGCACGCTCGTGTTCGCCAGTCCATTGGTCACGAAGCGCTTCGCTCTCCGTTTCCGTAACTGCAACCCTTCGTGGCTGCCTCCCGTCCTGTAGCCGCGCAGCCCTCTGTGGCTGCAATCGAGCGATCTGGGCAACCACGGAAGGTTGCGGCTACACGATCTTGGGCAAACTGGGCTGGCGTCTGGAAGTCTCCATCCCGTCAACTCGTGCTGATGGTGCGTTATCGCCAACATGGCTCGAGGATGAACCCAGGTTGCGTGGGCGATAGGACCGAGCGAAAGGTTCCGCGCGCGATCGCCAAATCCGTTGACGAGCGTGGCTCACCAGCTCGGCGGCGCCATCGGGACAGGCGACGCCGGCAAGGCCGCGATGCCACGTTTCATCGAGGTTCTTCCGGCGGCGGTAGCTCCGCCGTCGATTCCGACAACACCACCCCGCGCAGACGAGACAGGAAAGCTGCACCTCTCCCGCTCCGACCGGCAACGCAACCTGATGTAGGTCGTGACCCGACCGGATAGAGCGCAGCATCCGAGACGATCTTGCGATACCTCGGCCCGCGGCATCGCCAGTTCTCGCGAGCGCGTAGATCAACAGCTGGGGCGCCGGTCGGGCCAACCTCCGCGAACGCCGCCATCCTCGAGCCACCACCCGGGAGCGTCTTCCACCGGCGCGCGGTTTGGCTGGCCCAGGAGATCGAGCTGCTGGTCGCCAACCAGATCGGCGCTTACCCAGAGATCGAGCGACATCACCGGCTGAAACGGTTCCGATTGCACCAGCACGAATCCTCGCGATGGCGAGTTCCTCGCCTGCAGTTCCGCCATCCCCGCGGCTTCCCATGGGTAGTTGGTTGCGATATCCCAGAAAAACCGGTGGAAGCAAAACAATAATATCGCCTCCACCTGATGTCGGGCTCGTAGATGGAAATGGCCGTGCGCACCAGTCCGGTCGAATCGGCAATGAGCTGATGTCAGACGTTCCACGGCCACCAGCGGATAGCCGAGCTCATCGAGTTCGCCAGCCGCCACCGCGAGCTGGCGATAGTGTTCTTTGTCGGCGTCCGGGCTACGCCATGCAACGCCAGTAGCGAACTCGCCAGCAAAGAGTCCCACCGCTCCCAATGCGAGCGGGCGCACGCCGTTCGGCACCCGCCCAAACGGCGCAGCTCCGGCTGCATTGCCCAACCCAACACCGCGTAGGAAACGGTGCGGTCGGCATACTCCCGGGCTCACCAGATAGCTGGCAAGCGCGGTCACACTGATCGTTCCGAAACAAAGCGACATTCCCAGTACGAGCATCGTGCGATAACGGCCGGCTCGGGCGTGGCGGCCGCGAGGAGCAATATCAGCGCCACGAGCGCTGCCGCCACTGGCCGGATTTCGGGCCAGGTCACCCACGGCGTGCGGTACTTACCCCCCAGTAGTAGGCACGCTCGCCTGGCAAACCGACGATGGAGTAGAACGAATCGCGGAACACCTTCTGCCAGGTGACATACAGAAAAACGCGGTCGTCCCCGACGAATTTGATGCTGCGCAGCACTTGCGCCGCCCATGGAACGAACAACAACGCCGCGCCACCAACCGCAATCAACTTCACTGGACGGTGCGCCAGGGAGATTCCTGCGCCAGCTGTAGGCAACCGTCAGCACCTGCGGCGCAAGCGCATAGAACGCACTGTAGTCGGTATACGCCGCCAGCGCCAGCATCGCCCCATAGACCACACTCTACCGGCGATCGCGCCCGGCAGAAACCGGATGAGCGCATACCAGGAGAGCACCACGAACAGGGCCGCGGGGGCGTACATGTGGCCCTCTACGCGAGTACCAGATATGCAACGGCGCCAGCGCCAGAATCGTGCTCGCCAGCAGCCCGGCGTAGGTCCTGACCAGCCGCCGGGTGAGGAAGAAGACCGCGACAATTGCGGCGCTGCCGGCAACCGCGCTCACCAGACGGGCGGCTTGCGCTTCTCCGGTGAGGAGTGAAACCGCCACGATGCTGCCGAAATAGAGGGGTGGGTGATTGTCGCAGGCGCCTTCGAACCCAAGCACCGTCGTCCAGGGACGGCGAATGTAGTCGACGACAGATCTCATCCAACCAGACTGAGATCGTCGAGCCGCAGCAACCGGACTGCCATTCCAAGCAGCACGATCCCGCCCAACGCCAACCAGGTCACCCAGTCTGGCAGCGGCGCCCGGGTGACGCCAATGGGCGGATCGGTAACGAGGAGTCGTTGGTTGGCCATCTCCCGCATACTCAATCGCCGGGATTCGCATGCGAGGGATCGAGCATCGTTCTCCGCCGCCCAAACAGCTCGCGCGCCGGATCGAGCCCGAACCAGCTCTTGCGCACGAATCCAGCCATCGGGATGACCTGCAGGAGACCTGAGATAAAGCAACCCGGCGTCGAACGCGCTCCAGTCCGATGTGTTCGCGATCCGATAGATCAATCCGGCGACCAGCACCAGTACCAGCGTGGTTTGCAGCAACGTCTCTTTCCAATACTGGATGCTTGTCGGTCTTGCGCGTTACCCGATAGCGGTATGCGCAATCTGGGCCGCCAAACAGCGCCCGCAACGATGCCATGGCATGATCGGCGCCAGACTGACGGCCATCTCGCGCAACCGCCAGACCGGATTCGAACGGGCGGTTGCCTTTGAGCGAGACCAGGAAGAGCTCGGCGGCAACCACCAGCGGCCAGAAGCGAATGGCCGCTTCTTGTCCCGGAGCCGGAAGGGATAGATATTGCGGAACAGCGTCACCGAGATGCAGAGCATGAAGAGAATGGTCGCGAAGCTGTGCAGATAGAAGATGGCCATCTGCATGAATTGCAGCCGCTGCCGAACGCCCAGCCCCTGAAATCGAGCCAGAACATGATGCGCATTGTGTCGAAAGCCCAGGTGCTCCCGTTGCTTGTAGACATTGGGGATGTCTTCCGGGGCGTGTTGCGCCTGAGCGCCGACGATGGGGAGATAGGCGCTCTTCCAGCCGAGCCGGAGCGCTTCGATCCTGGACATCAGGTCTCACTCGACCAGACTCCAGGTGGGGAAAAGACCGGACGATCTGAGCGCGTTGCGCCGCCAGACCAGCCCCGATCCGCACGGGAAACCGCGCTGGTCGCGTGGCGCGCGAGGAGCATCCCTTCATAGAAGATCGTTCGAGATTGTTGAACGGGTCCCCTCGGATACCTCGGCGGTCTTGCGAGTCTGGACAAAGGCCAGCGCGTCGTCGTGCAGCAAGAGCCCCACGACCTGCCGCAAGAAAAACGGCTCGACGACTTCGTCGTCGCAATCGCGCGTTTCGATGTAGCTGACGTTCGGCTCGATCTCGATCAGCCGGTCGTAGGCGGAGTTGAGATTGCCGGCCTTGGCATCGCCCCGTCGTAGCGACGACTCGCGACCCGGGGACGGTGGTAGACGATGCGGCCAATGCGATAGTGGTCCTGCAGCCGCTCGACCTCATGCTCCAGTTCTGGAGACCCCCAGATCGTCACTGACGATGACCACCAACCGATTGGCCGGCCAATCCTGGGCGAAGATCGATTCGACCGTGCGCAGCACCATCGACAACGGTTCGCCGAGGGTTGGCACCAATACCCCCCACAATCGGTTCTTCCCTTTGGCACGGGGTGCGTTTCCGGAACGGCGCGCAGCCACTCGTTGATGCACGTCACCGCGGTCAACGCCATGGTCAGGCTCAGGGCAAACGCGGGCGGGGACCGAGAGCCAGAAGTTCTCGTAGTTGAGGTGCATCAGGAGCCAGGGTCCACACCACAACATACTGGCCATCGCCAGGATACCCGCCAGCCGGATCTTCCAGGGGTTCATACGTCCCCTGGAACGGCTTCGTGTTGTGACGCACGACCGTCTGAACGAGATGCTCGCGATCCCGCAATCCGTCGCTCACCGAGGAGACGCTCGAACTGGCGGTAACCACGGGCTCATAAAGGTTCCACAGGAGCCGATACCGGTCATGACCAGCGCGCTCCAGGGATCGATCGCCTGCGAATCGACAAACCAGGAGAAGCTGCAGAAGTCGAAAAACGACATCGCGCTCGAAAAGCAACGATTCGTCGAGCACATCGTTCGGCGCTTCGATCCGGTCGGCCCCATAGAGCGCGAGCGCATAGGGCCAGCGCTCGTCTGCGAGCACCTGATCGCCTGGCTTCATGGCGCTGGACCAACGCGGCAACTGGTTCGGACGAATGGGCCACCTGCGATCGAACGCCCGCGTTTGCTGAGCGGCAAGCAACCCAAGCCCAAGCACAGCGACGCCAAGCACGATCAGCCGGGCGCGATCCCAGGAGACCTCCGCCAGCGCCAGCCCAATCCGCGGATAGAGCAACACGGTTCCGAGCGCGAGATCGAGATGGACCAGGGTAGCTCCGTCACGCGCTAAGGAGCCACGTCCCCAGCCAGCGCGGGGCCCATCAGGAACGCAGCAAATGGTCTGACGCAAACCTCGGTTCCGATACCAGGCAGCGAAACCAGCCAGCAAGGGCAGGACGCCCCACAGCACGATGACCGCCCGGACCGCATTTGCCGAGTCGTAGGCGCCGATCCCATCGGAGAGCCCGAAAACTCTTCCCGGTGACAAGACATCGACGATTTGGGTGGCAAAAATATCGAAGTACACGACCAGGGCAAGCCCCGCCAGCAGCCACATCAGGCCGATATCGATTGGGGCGCGCCGGCGACGCAACGCGGCGATCAGCATGGTGGCAGAATCAGCATCAGCACAGCGCGATAGTGCGCCAGCATCGCCACGGTCAACATCGCCGTCGCCAGCAAGAGCCATCCACGATGATCGAAGCGCGCAAGCTGCACGATGGCCCAGACCGCAATGCATGTGGCTGCCAGCGCCGGCGCTTCCATCGAGCTCAGATGCCCAGCCACCCAGAATGGGGCGCTGAGCGCAAGCGCGCCCGCCGCGAAGCAGGCAGCCCGCGCTCCAAACAACCAGTCTGTGGCAGAGCGCACCGCGAGAAACCCCACTGCCACCAATGCTGATCAAACGCGCACCAGCGGCCCCAGAACTCGCTGCATGCGCTCCCGCTGAGCACTGGCCAGAGCAGCGACCTGGGCAGGGCAGCGCAGATATCCATCGCTCCAGCCATACCCATCGAGCGTGCGCAATCCGGCGAGCGCTGCGGCGGGACTCGATGGCCGAAAGCGAATTGAACTGACGGGCGATGTGGACGGCCTTATGACGACGAAAGCAGCATGACGGTAATCCCGGCAATCGTGAGTCTCTTCCCGTTTCCCAAGCGCGTGCGACCGAGTGCAAATGCTGCGGCTTTCGACGCCATCTTCCAACTCGTCAGATCACCTCTGCCACGCACATTGGCGGTGATCGAAAAGTGGCTGGATGTTCAGCGTAGGTTCCCAGTCCGCTGGGGAGCCGATCGCCGCCGGCGATCGGTTCGAGAGCGCATGCTGGCGCAACTCCTGACCCGCCTCCGATGCTCTCTGTACTGCTGTGGCCTGCTGGATCAGATAATTGTCCGGTACGCCTGCCCGGATCACTTCATACGCGTGGCCTCGGGCAGCAGAAAGCATCTTGAATTTTGGGTCCCCTTACCAGTGGTAGCGAAGCTGAGAAATTGCTAAAAGGCCGTCCGTACACCGTGAAATGGAACGTTCGTGCCTCCCGCGGGGACCGAACGATACGGATCGAGCAACCATGCCAATAAATCCGGAATGACCGGCATGGCCGTGTGCGCGTTTTGCGTCGAGGCGTGGCGCGTGTGGTACCTTCTGGCAGACAGGAAACAATGCGCACGTGGCGCTGATTCGGGTTGGCGCGCTCCACCTGAATCGACCGGTCCCAACCGGTGTCTGCTCCGTCGATGTCAGGAAGACGGCAGCCATGAACGCACACCGACGGATGACACTTTTCGGCACGCTGGTGCTCTTGTCGCTCTTGATCGTCCCACTGCGGTCGCCTGTGACAGCACACCGACTTCCGGATCACCGGCCGCAAGCCCGGTTGCGAGTCCCATTGCAAGCCCAATCGCAAGCCCGGCCGCGTCACCGGTTGTGGCCGAGCCAACGCCAACTCAGATCCCGGACGGTCCGCCTGAAGGCACGCCGCTTCCAGCGCATATCGTTTTGACCGGGCTCTACCCAGGTCAGGGATCGGTCACCCTGGTCAAGGTGGCAGACGGGCTGGAAAGCCCGCGCGTGATTACTCCGGCGTTCGATGGCACGGGCCGGCTCTTCATTGGCGAGCGCTATGGTGAACGCGCGGATCCTGACGGCCGAGGTGAGCTGTTGCCGGAGCCGTTTATCGACATCGGCCCGATCGTGGTTTCCGTGCACCAGGACCAGGGGTTGCTCGGCATCGCATTCCATCCTGACTACGAAACCAACGGGCTCTTCTACCCGGCCTATACCGACTACAACGTGAACGCGGTCTCCGTGGTCTCGCAATACCGCGTATCGGCGGATGATCCGAACAAGGCTGACCCGGATCATGCCGTCGATATCATCAAGATCCCGCATCCGACGCCGATCCTGAACGGCGGCACGATTCATTTCGGCCCGAACGACGGCTATCTCTATATCGGCAGCGGCAACGGCGCGTTCTTCGGCGTGCACGACCTTTTCACGGCGCAGGAGATGGACCAGAGCCTCGGCAAGATTCTGCGCATCAATATCGTGAACGACGAAAACGGCACGTACTACACGATTCCGCCCGACAATCCGTACAACGCCAGCTACACCCTACCCCGCCGCGCCCGTTACCTTTGCGATGGGATTGCGCAATCCCTGGTCGTGGCAGTTCGACTATGAACCGGGGATATGTACATCACCGATGTCGGTGAGATGTCCTGGAAGAGATCAACTTCATTCCCGCATCCAGCAATGGCGGCCAGAATTTCGGTTGGCCGGATGTAAGGCCCACTGCGTCAATCTGATTGAGCACCGGCTCGTGCCTGGAGATGGGCACCTTGCCGGTCGCGGAGTATCCGCATGGGCATGGATGCGCAGTGGCAGGGGTGGGCGTCTATCGTGGCGACGACATTCCCTTCCTCGAGGGCTTCTTCCTGGCGGTCGACTATTGCACTGGCAAGATTCTGAGCCTCTCGCACGATTCCGTGGGCAAGTGGCAGTTCCAGGAATTTCGGCTGACCCTACCTGCTCTTGCTTGGCGGAGGTGTGAGCGAAGATGGGGAAGCCTATGTGCTCTCCCGGTGATTGCGGGCTTTGCCTAGGCAAAGCAGAGAACAATCCCGCACGGTTTGGAAGCGTCGAGCACGGCCAACATTCCGGGAAGGAGTCGAGGTCGTGGCCGAACGGTAGTTCAGGTCCTGAGTCCAGGGTCCAGGATCCAGGGTCCAGAGTCCAGAGTCCAGAGTCCAGAGTCCAGAGTCCAGAGTCCAGAGACGAGGGTCCGAGGCCGGAGCCCCGCGACAACTGCACCGGTCGTAGTGAAGGGCGTCTCCGCCCTCCTCGCGTCCGGGGCCCTGGGTCCGGAGGCCGGGGAGGCTTTGAGGAGCGTGCTGACAGCAACAAGGCCTCCAGTCGACCGCCTTCGTGCAACCGACCACTGGCGACTGACAACTGCCTACTGACAACCGACGACTGCCTACTGGCAACTGATAGACTGGTCAAACCGTCAGGAAGGTCCACCGGCAGAGGAGTCCCGGTGAACCGGCGTTTCTTGCGTACCAGTTGAACGCGACGTTGCTTCTGCGGCCGCTCTCATTGCCGCCCTGTTGACCAGGCGGAGCCTGACTGCGCGCCCGTCACTCACCAGACCGGTCGCCATCGTCACTACGGCGCTATCGCGTTCCTGGCCGCGCTCGCCAAATGCTGCTCGTCTGGTTCGACTATCGACAAGGAGTGGGCCCCCGCCTGTGGGATGCGGCTCCACCTCAGCCGATGGCCTGCGCAGTTGTTCGCCCTGCCGGCTACCGGGACGGCTGGTCGCCGTCTACGCCAGCGGACAGGACCCTGCTCCATCTCCATCGCGCTGAGCACTGGCCAGACGCCGACCAAACGCGCTTCTTCGCGTTCATCCTCCTTCAAGGGCGCCATGACTGGCCTGGTCATGGCGCAGTGATGCTGATCTTCCTCTTCTGGGATTTGACGCACATCGCTTCGTACTACTCGATCGCTTCGATACGCAGCGAAGCGCATCTCGGCCTTCACAGCGCTCATCGTGACCGGCATCAGCGCGGTCGTCGGTTTCCTGATCGGCGCGTTGATGCTCGATGCCGAATTGGCTCGTTTCAGCTTCCGATCCCGAGACATCGTGCCTAACGATGAATCTGACATTGCCCTGGTGTTGATCCTCATTGCCGCGCTGGCAAAAAGCGCCCAGGTTCTCTGTCTCTCTGGTTGCCGCGTACATGGCCGCGCCCACGCCCGTTTCCGGCCTAATATATCTCCATTCGGCGGCCAGGGGCGGTGGCGGCCGGCGTCTTCCTGATCGAGAGCCTGACCTGCTCATCGCGCTGCGGAGTGGATGCTCGACCCCGTCGATCGTGGTCGGCGTGGCCTCGATGTTGACCGGGGTATCCGTCACACGTGACAACATGAAGCGGACTGCTCGCCTATTCCACGATCGCGCAATACGGTTATATCGTAACCATGTTCGGGCTTGGGGGGAAAGCCGGTGTCTTGGGGCGATGTTCGCCATCATTGCGCACGGGTTGGGCAAGAGCGCGCCTCTTCCTGACTGCCGGAACAGTCACCGAAGCGACCGATGGCGCGAGCCTGGCCAAACAGGCGGCCTGCGCCGCACCATGCCGCTCCTGGCGGCTGCCAGCGGCACTCGCCGCGTCGCTGGCGGCGATCCCGCTGACCATGGGGTTCTTCAAGGACGAATATTTTCGAAGCCGCCGCGCACCATGGCCGCGCCGGCGCGCCATCGGCCGTGGCCGCGTCGATGACCTTCTGCCATCTGGCGCGGTTCTGGTGGGGATCTTCGGCGGACCGGAGATCGGAGCGCCGCGGCCGGTCTCCTTCACACTGGTGGCGCCCATTGCCGCGCTCGGCGCGCTCTCACCATCGGCGGCATCTGGCCCGAACCGTTCGCCAGGGTTGCATCCAGCCGGACAAGTCGCCCTGCAACGCGACGATGCGCTCCATCCTGCCTATCACCTGCAGTGGACCATCGAGAACGGTATGGCGATTGCCGCGCCATTGGCATCGGGTTGGTGCCTGACACGCCGCATCTGGTTCGACACAGTCGAGGTGGCCGGAGCTCTTTTGGCGCGCGCTTTGGTCCGGAACGGGTCTACCGCCGGTGTGCTGAATTCAACAATCTGTCCGACCGATTCACTGGATCGAAGTGCGCGACCTGCGCAGCCGCGTGGCCACGGTGCTGGTTCCCGGCGGCGCTGATGGTAGGACTACGCCCATCTTCACCAATGCCGACAACTCGTTTCGCATGGGCAATGTGCATCGGGACGATTGGCCCCTGATCATGATGGTGGCGGTAGCGAGCATTGCCGGCGTGGCGGCGGCATTCCCGCGTGATCACTTCTCCATGGCGCTCGCGCTTTCCGGGGTTGGGTTCGCGATCTCGGTGGTGTTTGCCCTGTTGCGGGCGCCTGATGTGGCATTGGTGGCGGTGCTGGTGGAGACCCTCTTCGGCCTCTTCGCCTTCTGGCTCTGCTCCCGCGCAACGTGGAGCATGCCGATGTCGTCCCCTCGGATGAGCCACAGGAAGCGGCGCATACTCACTCGGGTGCGCGCGATTGCGTTGGCGGCCTTCGGCGGTTGTTGGCATTCCTGGCGGCGTGGGGCGTGCTCTCCCGTCTGGCCCGGTCGACAGCATCCTGAGGAATACGTCGATCTCACCTGGAAGCTCATGGCGACGCCATCGTGACGGTCATCCCGGCCGACTTCCGCGGACCTCGACACCATGGGAGAGATCACCGTGACTGGCATTGCCTTCCCCGGCATCGCCACCTCATTCGGCGGAGGCGGTTGCGATGAACAACGGCATGGCCAGGCAGGCCGCTCGCTCGTTGCTCCTACCGACCTGGATGGCTGCTCTCTGCTATCCTGATCAAGGGCTACCCGATTCGGCGATGGTTTCAGCGCAGGGTGATTGCCGCGCTGGGCGTGATCATGGTGTATGTCACCTACGGCACCGAAACCGCGGAAACGATGCGCCTGGTGCGCCAGTGCGCGCCAAACTGCCATGATCGGGTTGTTGCTGGCGCTCGCCACGGCGTTCTTTCCCGTCCTGCGCGGGGAGCCGATTATGACCCACTACCCTGGCCCCGACAGGGATGCGATGCACATCGGCGCGTTGGAGCTGACCACACCGTTCCTCTTCGATATCGGCGTGTTCCTGCTGGTGATGGGCGTGTGCGTCGGCATCTTCGATCTGCTGGCGCATGCCACCGCCGGAGCGGCGCTCATGACGCTGATCGTCTCGTCACATCGGGTTGCTCTTCGCGGCTGGCAGCTATCTGCTGCTGCATGACTTCATCAAGGTCGTGGGCGGCACGATCCTGATCTCCCACCTCGGTGAACCTCTTCATCATGTCCTCCGCTTCAGCCGAGGCACCGAGCCGACTATCCCCGATTCCTGGGAAGCGATCAGCGATCCGGTGGTGCGCTATGGTGCTCACCGCCATCGTCATCAGCTTTGGGGTTTCGGCGCTCCTCATCAGCCTCATCTACCGCGTGTATGTGGCGCATCGCTCGGTCGACATCGAGCACACTCGACTTCGAGGAACGCCTGGTCCAGCTCGAAGAAGAACAAGTCCCGCCCGAACCCGGCATCGAGTGTCCTCCAGGACCGAGAGGTGGACGACGAAAGCACGCGGCAGGCGCAGGCAGCACGCAGTACAGAGGTGGCGAGTGAACGCGTGCCGATCCGCGGCGCCGTCATGCTGCACGCCGCGTGCCGCCTGCTGCCTGCTGACAACACCGGAGCCGTTCCATGTTGATCGGGGCTGGGGATACTCTGGATCGCGGGGTCTGCGTCGCGATTCTGACGGGCGGCGCAAGCGGTCGGCTGGCTGGCCGTAGCGGCGCTGATCGCGGCCATCGCGGCGCTGGTGGCGCTCGCCGATCAGGTGCGCGACGAGGGGCCGCAACAGATGATTGCGGGCGATTGGAATTGCCGGTGTCGGCATCGGTCTGCGGGCCGATATGCTGCGGCGTCACCTTCGCGTTGGCTCTCACTTCGGGCGTGCTGCTGGCCGCCCTGATCTTCGAAGTCTGCAATGGGGTGCGCTCGCAGTCGTTCCCGGCCCTGGTCTTGCTGCTGGGCGCCGGGCTCACCGGGGTGTTCCTGACCGCGGACGCATTCAACTTCTATGTCTTTTTCGAGATCGCCATGATCTCGTCCCCATGTCCTTACCGGCTACGGCGACGAGGGACGCCAGCTCCTTCCGGCCACGATCTTCGCAATTGTGAATCTGCTCGGCTCGGCCTTTTTCCTGATGGGCATTGCCGCGCTCTATCACCA
Organism: Thermomicrobiales bacterium; assembly: GCA_041390825.1. Lineage (NCBI taxonomy): Bacteria > Pseudomonadati > Thermomicrobiota > Thermomicrobia > Thermomicrobiales > Thermomicrobiales bacterium. Next base: position 31,525 of record JAWKPF010000024.1, on the reverse strand, counting down.
AACGGGCCGGCCTGACATGCGGCCGCCCAGCGGGTTGCGGTGCTCGCTCCTGAGTCGGTCATTCTCAGCGCGGTGCTCATCTTCACGGCCTTCGGCATCAAGCTTCTGGCATCTTCCCCTTCCACTTCTGGCTGCCATGGTCTATACCGCGCTCCGACCGGCGGTGGCTGCCATCCTGGAGGGGCCGTGGCAAACATCGGCACGTACGGCCTGTTGCGCTGGGGCGGCGGCATGTTGCCAGACGAATTGAGACGGCCGCCCCGATGTTCTTCGCGCTGGGGGTCATCTCGATTCTCTACGGATCGCCGTAGGCGCTCTCGCGCCGGTCGGTGGCGGAAGTGGTGGCCTATTCGTCGATCGGCCAGGTTGGCTTCATCCTGGTCGCGCTTGCCATCGGCGGGCCGCTCGGTTTCAGCGCGGCGGTCCTCTTCGCTATCGTCAACGCGGTCAACAAGACATTGCTCTTCCTGACCGAGAATCTGCGCGGCTGGTTGACCGGGTTTGCCTTCGCGGTGGGGGCGTTTCAGTGTGGCCGGGGTGCCCCCGGCCGGTGGTTTCCTGGGGAAGGCCGGGCTCTTCCGGGTCGCAGCGGAGGAGGACAACCGGGTCGTCATCGCGCTGGTGGTCGCTGGCAGCGCGCTCTCGTTCGTCTACATGTTCCAGATCTACCAACGCCGCTTCTGGACGCCAGATGCCGGGGACTCCGGCCCACGCAGTGGCGAGTCCGACCCGGTGCGCGCGGTGGTGGTGGTGCTGGCGGTGATTACCTTTGCTGATCGGCATTTGGCCTGAGCCGGTTCTCTGGGTGAGCGATCAGGCGGGCCAGTTTGCGGTGGCGTCGCTATGATCCGCGCGGCGCTCATCGTCATCCTGCTGACGGCCGCTTTTGCCTGACGCTCGCCAGCTACGATCCCTGGGACATGCTGATCGGCGCGATTCTCGGTTCGATCGTGCCGGCGCTCTTACGATGCGGTGCCTGCATACCTGGCAAGTCAGGCCGCGAGCTCCTCGCTTCCCAGCCGATGATCCACTTCATTCCCCTTTGCCGGCATCACCATCTGGGAGATCCTGATCGGATCGGTGCGTGTGGCGGCCATCGTGATCGATCCGCAAACTGGAGCATCCCGGCATCGTGGCGGTGCCGATCGGCGAACGGAGCAAGCTCGGCGTCATCGTGACCGGAATCACCACCTTCCGGCGCCGGCTCCATCTTGCTCGATATCGACTGGGCCGGAACTTGATGCTGGTGCATGTGATGGACGCGAGCGACCCTGACCAGATCCGCGCCGACATGCAGGAACTCTATGACCGCTATCAACGAAAGGTCTTCCCATGATGCAAGGCATCGGCAGTCAGTCATCGGGCGCCAGTCGGCAGTCGCCAGCAGCCGACGACTGGCAACCGCCGACTGTCAAACCTGGAGGCGCGTATGCATGAGCTCGTTTTTCGCGGAGCGGCGCTGTGGATGGCGGTGCTGATCTGCGTCTGTCTGCTGACCGTGGTGCGGGCCCGCTCGTCACCGACGCGGGTGCTGGCGCTGGACATGGTGACGTTGTTGCTGATCGCCCCGTTGATCCTCTACCCTGATTCGGGAGCGGGTGGGGTACTACCCTCGATGCCGCGCTGGTGCTGCCCTCTCTTCCTGGCGACGATTGCCGCAGCCCGCTATCACAGTGAGGGGGAGATTTTCTGATGCTCTCTGGACCGGTTGGGCACCTGGGTCCATACCTGGCCGACACGCTCGTGGTCATGGGCGTGGTCATCATGACGCTGGGGGTTATCGGCATCATTCCATGCCGGACGTGTACACCAAGCTGCACGCCGCCAGCAAAGCAGTTCTTCTCGGCACCATCGGATTCACGATGGCGTCGATCGTGACCAACGACTGAGATCATCGCCCGGGTGATCCTGATCGCTGGTAGGCGCTCCGGCGATCACGACTCCCGTGGCTTCCCAGGTGATCGCCCGGGCGGCCGCGATCGAGCACGAATTGATGCGCTCGCCGGGCGCGGTGGACGAATCGATCTACGATCTCGTGTTGCGGGACGAGCTTGCATATCTCCTGATCGAACGGGAGAATCCGTCCGCGCGGTGATTCGCGACCGCAAGCACAAGAACGAGATCGGCTGGCAAGCGCGCCATCCGCACGTGCATCCGCATCCGCCAACGACGAAACAGGACGGTTCCCAGTGAGCGATCAATCGAACAACTCTCCGGCCGTGCCCGGTGGGCAAATGCCCTGAAACCGCCTGTCTCGCAACGCGCCAAGCAGACGGTGGGCACCGGCTGATCGGGTGGTTCGCTGGATCGTGCTGATCGTGCTGGTGGTGACCGCCACCGTCTTCATCATCCGCAATTTCGAGCGGGTCGAGATCGACTGGGTGTTTCCGCACCTCGTCGGTTCCGCTGTCGCTCATCATGGTCGCGTTCCTGCTGATCGGGTTGGCGATTGGCTGGCTGATCCACCGCTTTCCAGCCGCGCGCAACGCCGGCGATCACCAGCACTCGACCGGTTTCGTATTCCGCTCGACGAAAGACGGGAAGGACCCCTATGACGATTCGCGCGCGTTTCCCTGGAGTTGTAGCGGCGCTGGCGCTCGCGCTTGTCACGATCACCGGAACGCTGGCGCAGAACGCCACACCGATCGCGAGCGGATCGCCCGAGGCGTCGCCGGCGGTTCAGCGATTGCGCACGTTGCTCGGCGTCGGTTCGCCAGACGATGGTTGCGTGATCTTCATCAACGCGCTCGACGGCGACATCGCGCTCGATCTCTATATCGATGGGCTCAAAGCGGTCGACGATCTGACCTTCGGGGATGTCAGCGGCTATTTCTCGTTGCCAGCCGGCGACTACACCTTCGATCTCGTTCCGGCTGAGCAAGCGTTCGCATCCAGTCTGTTCACGCTCACCGACGAACAGATCGAGGCGGGCATCGCCTATGAGTTCGCCGCAGTCGGAACCGCCGCCGATCCCCAACTCCTCGTCTCCCCTGTCGATCTCGCGCCGCTCGCTCCCAATACGGACGTGCCTGTCGGCAACACGCGCATCCGCGCCGTCAATGGGGCGGCGGATGCGCCCTCGATCGATGCCGTCCTCATCGGCGGCGATATTGCCGAACGGGTGGGCGCGTCTGGCCTTCCAGGATGTCTCCGACTATCTGCAAAAGGTCGCCGGAACCTATCGCGTGCAACTCTCCACCAGCGAGGGCGATTTCACCACATTGCACCTGGAAGAAATCACGTTTGTCGGCGACACGGTCTACAGTCTCTATCTGATCGGCAGCGCGGCCAATGGCGAGCTGCGCCTGTTGCCGGTGGCGGTCGACCTGCACGACGGCAACTCGACAAGACGTTCCAGCCGCCGGCGCTCGTGTCCGAGATCAGCGAAGTCAGCAATCCTTCCATCTATCAGGGTGATTGCGCGCAGCTCAGCGGCCAACAGGCGTTCGAGCGGAGCGGTTCCGGCTATGCGGGAACGGGTCCAGGCACGCTGGCTCCCGGGGTGGCGGCGAAGAGCTGCTGGCGCGCTCGGCGTCACACCGGCGTTGTATGGCGAAGGCGTGCTGGACGACATGAACTCCGCGGTCTCCTGGGCGGCCGCACCGTTTCGGTGGTGGTGCACGATGCCGCCACCGGTGGTGGTGGCTTGTGGCGCTGTTGGCGGCGTGGTGGAAAAGGCCGACCACTTCTGGCAACACGACCGGTTGATCATCGGTCTGGAACCGGTCGGCGATTCGGGCGTCTCGGGCACCGCCACGTTCACAGAAGATACCGGCATCCTGAAACGACAAGATCAACGTCCGGTGTCACTGGTTGGCGCGGTGTCTCGACTTCCCTCGAGGTCGTCGAATCGGGCACGCTCGTCGCCGAGTAACGGCAGTTCGGGCGCGTAGGCAGCGTCACAACTCTGCTTCGAAGCGAGCGCGTTCAGGGTGGCCACGCCAGCGCCACTCGCCAGTTCGTCGCCGGCGCCAGGAGCGAAGGGCTGGCGAGCGCTTCTTGCAGGTACTGGCAGCGTCGGCGGCTTCGTCCACCAGATAGCCGACATATCCGTTGGCATAGCCAAACACGAGCACGGGATCGGGCGAGGATCGAACGATCCGCTCCCCAAGATGCAAACATTCGCCGGGAATGGCCACGATCCGCAGATCGCCCAACCGCCACGCCGGAATGGCGGTCGTGCGCTGAATGGCGTCCGCCCCGCCTGCGCGAGCCGTTCGAGCAGTATCGCGCCTTGCGCCCTGGTCTCCACGATGCGCCGCCGTTGCCGCGGAGTCCTGACTGTGGGCAACGACGCCCGAAGGCGCCGCGGGTAGATGCTCCAGTCCGCGCGAGGTCGCAACACTTTCTCGCCTTCTGGGCGAACGCGAACGGGATCGAGCGGACAGGCGATTTCGAGCGCCGACCTGGCGGCGTTGGCCAATCCGGCGCCAACGCGCTCCACCTCATCCTTTATCCTGGGATAGCCGCGTGGTGCCCGCGTGCTCCTGCCGCGCCGTTCGAGAACGACCGGAGCCAAGGCATCCTGGGACGGCATCGGCTCCAGCGCACGGCGGAACGCCCCGGAAAGTCCGCGGAGATGAGCCGGATTTCCGCCTTGAGGATCGTGGGATGGCAAGCGAAATGGGCCACCAGCGAGGGTGAACACCCGCGCGCGGTGCGATCGCGAGGATCGAAACATGTGGGTCGCACGGGCCGTCGGCGCGGTTTCGATTGGCCGCAAGCCCGCTCGTCTCCGCTCCGAACGGCGACTCGGCCGGCTCGGCACGCGATCGCGCAGCAAGCATGCGCCCTTGACAACCGCGCGGGCCGAATGCGCCCCGCAACGCCAAGGTTCAGAGCTATCAGGTTCGCTCGGGTGCAACCGAAATGACCCCAGCAGTCCGCTTCGTGTGTGTGCAGTCCGCCTGCTGCCAGTTCGGACCGATGCACCGGCGGCCGCCGGCAACTGCATCGACCAAGGCCGCTGTCGACCATGACCAATCGACCGCGACCAACACCAACCGGCCATCCACCTGCTTCCAACGACAATGCGCCGATGGTCCGCTCATCGATCATGCCAGCGAGACCGAACCATCACCATACCTCCATTGGCGTGCCGGCTGGCGCTGGAAGCGGAACCTGGGCCGCCCCGCACACCCACCCGCGGCTCATGCCGATCGGATCGCGGCAAGGCTGGCGGCCACATTGGCCAACCAGGCGTCGCATCGGCCTCGATCCCACCGATTGCGCAGCCAGGAACAAAGCTCCGGCCGCTGGTGGGAACAAGTAGCTCGCGCGGCTCGGCAGTGGGCCAGCCACGAGAAAATGCAAACGGATCCATCAAGATCGGGCCCGCCGAGAGAACGCCCCGGTCCAGATAGACCGGCGCAGGCGTCCTGGCGCATAGAGCTGCCGCATCACCCCCAGCGCCATACCTGCAGTTCCCTGCTGCCCGGAGGATCGAATGATTTCGACGGCGGCATCTTCGGCGTTCGCCGTGTGTCCGACCTTCCTGGTGACAACGAGATTCGCTCGCGTGAGAACCCGGCCGCATACACAATCGGCGGCAAGTCGTTGCGCTCGTCGAAATACCGGAGAACGATCTCGGTCAGCACCATCGGCTGGTCACTGATCAGCTCCACGGCAGGCAGCGGCGATGGCGCGCAAGCCGATATCGAACGCGCTGCCTTCATCGCCCAGGAGATACCCGAACCCACCCGAGATGGCCTCCTTTCCATCGACCGTCACCCCGTAGCCGATGGCGCCGCCCCACTCGCGATAGAACACCACCCAGGTTGCCCGCCAATATACAGATTGGTGACGTAGTCGGGAAAGACCGAAACCTCTGAGACAGCCGTTCGCGCACGATACGCACCGCCACCTCCTGGCGCGCGGCTGCAGTGGAGCAATCCGTGCATGACCGACGCCGACCCGCGACGATACGCGCCGGATCGATACCGGTCTTCTCCAGCACATCGTTCGCGGCCCCAAGTTGCGCGCCAGTTCTTTCCACCGCCCTCGATGAAAATGGTCGGACGGACCACCGATGCCGCCTGGCCAGCACGGTCCCATCGCGCGCGAGCAACGACTTGGTGGCGGTTTGACCACCATCGATAGCGAGCAGCAAGGCGTCGGGTTCCACCGGGTCAACCCTTGAACGGTGTCAGGCGCGGACCGTACTCGTCCTGGAACGCACCCGTTGCTCCATCACTTCGCCGGATGTCGCTATCACGATCACCGGCATGTTCAACCTGGCCAGCATCGTTTCGGCTACCTGCACCGCCTCCGATGGCATGTCAGTGCCGCCCCAAGCGCACGGTGGAGGACGCCGCGACGCGGTATCCTCATCTTCGTCCATATGAGAATACCGTCACCCACGGGCACGCGGCTATCGACCACCAGATCGGCCAGCGATCAATAGGCCGGAGGAATGGCGCGATACGGCATTGCCGTAATGTTCAGCCAAAGTCAGAACCAATCGTTGCCGCTCCACGCTCCCCACAACTATCGCCAGCTCGATCGGCGCCGGATTGATCCAGGTTGCTGACGATACCACCTCGCCAGCACGCGCATCGAACCGATCAGCTGCAACCCGGCGTACCCCTCGGTGCGCTCGACCATCCCGCCCCGCAGGGTTCGCTTCGTCGAATTGATATCGAGCATGGCGTTGAACGCCCAAAGCCCACACCGGCGCGGTAGAAGACCTCTTCCGCCATCATGCGAATCACCCGCTACCGAGAAGGCTGCCCAATCGCCGTTGGCGATCGAGTCCGCCATCGCGCGGCAGCCGCTTCGATCTACGAGGCCCCTTGATACCGACCTCATCGATCAAGCCGCGAAGTCGTTCAATGCCGTTCGTAGGCTTTGCTCGCCTGAGTGTTCCCCCTTGCCTGCGCGTGCGCGCGTGGTTCGACATTGGTCCCAAGTCAGGGTCCAGCGCCTGGTTTAGTCCGTGCACTGGACACTGGACACCTGGACGCTGAACCCCTCTCCTATCGCAACGCCGCGACGAAGCGTTCCGTAATCGCTTGCCCGGATTCAGCGATGGCCATTCGACGACGACAAACGAAGCCCGCAATCGAGCGCTCGACGTCTTCCCGCGTCCAGTAACGGCCTTCGGCGAAAATCGGAACGGAAAGCTCAGCGACCATCTGTTCGATGAGCGCGAAATCGGAGCCCCCTCCTGTTTCAGGCCGCCCAACGTAACCGCTCATCAAGTGGGTGCCAGCGGCATCGACCCCGGCTGCGACCGCGGCACGCGTCCGCGATCGTGCCCTAATCGGCCGCTAACAACCTGCGTCATGGATAGCCTCAACTGCCTTCGCAAGGGTTTCTCCACCTTCGGGCGCTCGCGCGTGGTCGATTCCCAGCGACCAGATTGGCTTTGGCCGCGATGATCGCGCGCTTTCGCCCGTTGGCGTGATGAAAAGCCCGCCATCTGCTTCAGCTTGGAGATCCCTGATGGGGATCTCGGGCCAACTACCGGCACGAATGGCGCTGATATCAGCGACCCCGTCTATTCCGCGGGCGATCCCAACCGCCACCGCCACCGCGGCCGCGTATCGCCGCCGCGAAGACCTATTGCGGCGGATTGCCTTCCCGCTGCCAGCCACTGAATACAGCCCCCGGCCGAAGCCGCTCCACATCGCCGTCATTTCGCTCTCCTGCAATGCCTTTTGTGCGAAACCAACCGTCAAAACTCGTACGACGCCGCCTTGTCGGGCACGTCAGTGAGTGCTGGTGAACCGGCAGGGAACTCCGTTGTCTGGCAGGTTGTCGGCGAAAAGGCGGAACAAACTATCTATTCCTTGCGCAGGCGGTCTTGCTCAACTGCGCGAACCCGACCGGGTCGACCAGCGAGGTTCGGACTCTTCGGCTGGCAGCCGAACGCGTGCACTTCGATGAAGTCGATCCTTCAGCGAATCGGCGATCCCCGGCCTCATGCCAAACCATTCCTCCCCAGCATTGGAAGACGAGCGGGATCTCCTTGTGCGGATCCATGGTGACCAGTTCGTCGAGACCGAGCACGTTCTTGGCCGAATGGCAGCCGCCCGTGAGTCCGGCGAAATAGAGCTTCGGAGTCGCCGTCCAGTTCCTCCTCTGATGACCAGCGCCAGAAGCGCGGGCGATCGCCGTCGTAGTAGTAGGTCAGCTTGCCCGCTTTTTCACATTGAAAGATGCCATGTCATGCGCTCCTCGTTCGGTATGATCGCGACCGGTCGTGTCGTGATGAGAGTACTTGGTCGAGGTCGAAGTAACGACGCCCGTGGCCGCCAATCGCGCCTGCGTCGCAGGCCTCAGCAACCGATTTGCCGGTCCGAAACGTTGTCGATTTACCCAGCATATTGGCGGCCTGCGGCCGCTGGCGGGCTGGGTCCCGCCACTGCGGAGAACCGGATACAAGGCCTGCAACGACGACCGCGGGGTAGGAGCCCGCCGCTGCCAGTCCATGTCCAGTTCACCCGATTTCAGATCGAAATGCTCGCGCGAATACGCCACGGCTTTCTTGATCATGCTCAGTTCGGCAATAGGCACGCATCGGCCCGCTGGCGGAAGCGCAACACCCGTTCAGAGCGAGCGCGGCCAGAACCGTGCCGGCTCATGGAGTTCAGCACCACCATGTCGAGCAAGATGTGAGTAGTGCCTTCCTCGTTGAACTTCCCGCGCACATGGAACTTCACTGCGGAGTTCACCCGACCGTGAACAATCTCGTGGATGGCGCGCTGATACCCATGGAACGCGAAAACCACCGGTTTGTCGGCGGTGAACAGATCGACGAAACGCGTCTGGTCCATGCCATGTGGATGGCTCTGCCGGAATGAAGAGACACATCAGGTCGACCACATTGACCACGCACCGTGAGTTGGGCCTTATTGCCGCAACCTGCTTCCGCGGCCGCCAGAATCTCCTGGGTCCGGCACGTCGCCCGCCGCTGCCAGCACCGCATCAGGCTCGAGATCCCCTTCGTTGCCGGCCCAATGCCAGATCGACGCCTGCATCGATGTCTGCTGCTCCGCTTCGTCAATCAGGTACTGCAAGTGCGGTTGCTTGTCGATCTGATCGATTCCGTAGTTGCGCGATTGCAGGCAATGCTCGCCGACCGAGAGGAGCGTGTTGGCGTCGGGCGGCAGGTAGATGCGTGACTTCATCTTGGAGAGCATGACATCGATCAGCCCCGGTCCTGGTGACTAAAGCCGTTGTGGTCGTTGCGCCGTGTCGAGGTGAAGCAAGATGTTGAGCGAGGAGATCGGCTCGCGCCAGGAAGCTCGGCGGCTTCCTGCAGCCATTTCGAATGCTGCACGATCATCGACGCCGCCACCATCGCAGACGATTCGTAGGTGGGGAAGAGCCCATGCCGCCCGGTGAGGGTATAGGCCTCCACTCGTCGATTGTCTGCTCCGCTCAAGTTCCATCACCTGGCCGTCGGGGCTGAGGTGATCGTCGATATCGATCGCTCGCCGCAACGGCGATTCTCCACCTGGAGCACATCGCCCAGGCGGTTCAGGTCAGCTCATCGGCGGTGAAGATGCGGAGTTCTTCTCGTCCGCGTTCAGCGTGAACATCGCGCGAGGAATGTCCCGAAGGGGCGCGTGTTTTCGTGCCAGCTTCCACGGGAGCTGCGATCGGCAGCTCGAACAGGTGCGGATCGAACCAGCATCAGTCGACCAGCAGCTTGCCGCCGATGTATGGATTCGCGCCCATGCGCCGGTCACCCGTGGGCGCCAGCTCGGCCAGATTCCGGCACGAGTTTGCCAGCGCGATCGAAGAGCTCGTCGGGTTGTAGCTGCGGAGCCACTGGGAAATCTGCAAATGCGCCGGATCCTGCTTCACGCCCGAAAGCGGCACCTGATGCGAGCGGAAGGTGCCGACAAGGGATGCCATCGACCATCGGGACCAGTCCGCGGGTGTGCACCTGGGAGGCGATAGCCATCCAGCAGGGTTACCCGCAAACCGTGCGTGCGCCTTCCGTCTGGATCGCGCGAATCGTGTCGTACCGTCGAGCGTGGCCGCGAACTGTTGGAAAACCGCGGCGGGATCGTCACCGCAAACGAACCGCACCTCACCGCGTGCCCGCCGATCAGAGCGCGGATGTCTTCGTCGGCCATGCGGCCATGACGGTGGGATTGGCGATCTTAATACCCGTTGAGATGGAGGATCGGGAGCACTGCCGATCGCGCGCCGGGTTCAGGAAAATACTACTACCATCCACCGGTCAGCGGAGCGGTTTCCGCCTCGCCATCGCCGATCACCGCCGCCACCAGCAGATCGGGATTGTCGAACGCCGCCCGAAGGCGGACTGACTCAGCACCGCCAGCTCGCCGCCCTCGCGAATCGATCGGGGTTGGCACGCTGACATGACTGGGAATTCCACCCGGTGTCGAGGTGGCGGAAGAGCTGGCGCATCCCGGCCTCGTCTTCGGAGACCGCGGGATAGATCTCGGAATAGGTCCCTTCCAGGTAGACCTGCGCCACAATGGCTGACCCCCGTGTCCGGGACCAGCCAGGTAGGCATCGTCGACATCGCGTTCCTTGATCAGACGGTTGAGCTGCACGTATAGACAGATTCAACTGACGAGGTGCCCAGTGGCCCAGCAGGCGCGGTTTGATCTGCTCGACTACCAGCGGCTCGCGCATGCAAGGTTCGCTACGAATAGATCTGCCCCACGGTCAGATAGTTGGACGCCTACCAGTAGCGCAGCATCTTGTCCAGCAGCTCAGGCGACAGCGGACCGTCCGCTTTGGAAGGAGTAGCCGCGCTTCCTCAGTGGCGACGACCGAGGAAGATCGGGATCGAGAGCATAAGTTCATGCTATTCCCTCCCCCGTTGAATGAGCGTTATCGTATCCCGCGCGATCATGCGCTCCTCGTCGGACAGGGCACCATGACATTGCAGGAGCATCGTCATACGAAATTTCCGTACCTATTTTCCTCACAGTAAAGCTCCACGTCATCCCGAGCGACGCCGAGGGATCTCTTGACCGTTCCGAGTTCGATTTGTTCTTCTCTGAATCAGTCTGGTCAACCACTCAACCGAAATCACTTTGGCAGATCCGCTCCCGAATCTCGGCCGCGTGCTCCGCCAATCTCGCCGGTAAAGACCAGCGAATCGATTCCCCCCAGCACCGCCTCAGCAACGCTCCCCAGCTGCTTGCGCGCCGGTGAACGCATAAGTTCAGCGCAATGGCGGTCTGGGCATCGTCGACTTCGTGATCGAGCAGGGTTTCATGTCGGCAGACGTTGCGACACTCCGCGCAACCGGCCTGATTGGTCACCAGATCAGCCACCTCGTCAATGCTCCAGCGGTTTCATTTACAGAAGATCGAGCATCCAGCCCAAGTCCGAGATCGCCGCGCGCGTACCCATCATCAAACCGCCGAGCGGTGAATCCCATGGTGGTGTCGACGCTCTTCCCCTTCCACCAGCGCAGCCATGCTGGCGCCATTGCCCAGATGCGCCTGCGATGGCGCGGCGGCGAGTCGTCGCCAACTGCTCCACGATCGAGGCGTAACTCAAGCCATGAAACCAGCGTAGCGGATGACGCCATCCGCTCGAACTCAGGCAACAAGGGATAGCGCTGCGCGACGGGCGGCATGGTGCAGTGAAGGCAGGTATCAAAACAGGCCGCCTGCGGCAGATCGGGAAGTGTTCAGGTGGTGGCGATGGCCGCGAGCGCTTCAGCAGGAGATGATTCGGCGCGAACAGGATCAACTGCTCGATGGCAGCCACCATTGCGTCATCGATCAACTGCGGCCAGATAGTTGGGACCGCCATGCACCAGGCGTGCCCAATGGCGACCAGCGGATCGATCTCGCCGTTGCGCCTCATCCAATCGAGCAACTACGGCGAGCGCCTCGCGCCATGATCCCTGGCTGTCTTTCGATTCGTTCGCCAGCGTATCCAGCTCCGCTGGTCACACGCAATGCGGATGCGTGCCCGATGTGCTCCACCAGCGCCGTCATGTGCCGGTCGGCCAGCTCGTCCGCGTCGAAAACCGCGGCTTTCAGGCTGGACGAACCGGTATTGACCGTCAGCACCGTACGCTCAGGCATGGCGCATCCCCGAACCTCCTGATCAGCCCCGCGATATCTCCAGGCCGCAAGGAACAGATCGAGCGACGGTCAGCCCGTCCGCGCCGTGTCGATCGTTGCCCCAGTGCGCCGTCGGGAACCCGCACCGGACGTTCGGCAAGTTCGGCGATCTGTCGTTCACGAATCTCGAACGTCGCATCGGGGCTGTCTGCCGCTCGCGCGCCCGCCGCTCGATGCGCGTTCGACGTGGCGTCATCAATTCGGTCCAGACGACGACGACGACGGGACATCCCCACGTCCGTCAATCTCCCCGTCATCGAGCGACGTCGAAGGATCCCCTCACCGCAGCAGGCCCCCCTCGTCATCCCGAGCGACGCCGAGGGATCTCCTCGCCACCAGCGATCCCCCTCGTCATCCCGAGCGACGTCGAGGATCTCCTCGCCGCAGCGGGTCGCATCGTCATCCCGAGCGACGTCGAGGATCTCGCCTGGCGAAGTCCCCTCGTCATCCCGAGCGAAGCCGAGGATCTCCTCTACGCAGCGGCGCACCCCTCGTCATCCCGAGCGCCGAGGGGGATCTCCTCGCCGCAGTGAGCCCCCTCGTCATCCCAAGCGACGTCGAGGATCCCTCACCGCTGAATTGCTCCCCGAACACCCGTCCCCGAACCGAAACCGCCTCGGCAAACCGCTCCCGTTGCGCATTGTCCAGAAGGTCGCATCCACAACCGCTGTCCGCCCACGTTCGATCGTCTCGACCGCGCGTTCCGCTCGTCGATGCGTCCGCGCGGTCCCATTCACGCGTGTAGATTCCCTGATGCCACTCGCTCGTGGCCGAATCGGTCAGCTGCAACCCGGCCAACCTCTTGCGCTTCATCGAACTGAGCACGATGCCGTTGGTCGCCCGCGCGATCGCCGCCGCCACGGTCGATTTTCCGCTGCCGCTCAAGCCCGAGACGAGCACCAGCATCGGCTGGATAGGACAGGCGAACGAGGTAGCGATATCGAGATAGCTCGCCGCTTCGAAGGCACGTGCTGATCGGTGTCGCATCGCGTCCCGAGCGCTCCAGCCGCGACTCGCCCGAACCAGCGCACGGTGCGCCGCCAGCAGAGATCGACCACCGGCCCCGGCAGATCGACTCCGGCCTCCCGGTAGCGCGCGCCAGGTCGTCGCCCACCTCGCCGCGCTCAGCCGCCGCAGATCCTGTCGAGGAAACGCAAGATCGCTGGCCACATCGGCGCACCGAATGGCGATCTCGAACTCAACACAGTCGTAGATCTGCATGGCGTCTGGTTCAGGCAAATATGCTCGCCTCGCGATCGCCGACCAGCCTCCTGTCAGGTGTCGAAGCGCGCATGCAACAACTCCCGTTGCTCGGTCATGAACCCGTGCATCGACCGTTCGAAACCAGTCCGAGTTGGGCAGCTCCCAAAATGTCAGATGCGACGCTGGCCACCTGATCGAGGTTATCGGTCGGGACGGCCCGAATGGGACAGGAATCCTGGGGACACGCAGGATGGTCGCTTGAGGCATTCGGCTCAGGCTCGAAACCTTGGCTATATCGCCCTGTCCTTCGGGCAGGGCACCCCTCCAGGATGACGAGAGTGAGGCATGAAACGGAATCAGCAACCGATCCGCCAACCGATCGGCCAGATCGTCCGGCGCCTTCCCTCCCGCAAGAGAGCGTCCAACATCCGCTCAGCATCGGCTTCCGTCACCACCGCCATTCGAGCGGCTCGCCGGGCGCATCGACCCCCGTTCTCCCGTCACCGGCTGGCCCGCAGATAGACATCGGTCGTGAGACGGCAAGTCAGCGAACCTCCGTTCTCACCCGCCTGCTGACGCGGCCGGATCGCGAAAATCAGCGAACCCAAGCTCGACCGGCCGCTTCAGTTTGACCACTCGCTCCCCGGCCAGATAGACCCAGGAGATATGCGTCTCGATCAGGCGCGCGCATCCACCAGCCGCGGCGTCATCCGGGATCGAGCAGCATCTTTGGATCGAACTGAGAAGCCGTCATAGCCGCCGGATGTCGTCCTTCCGTCGTCAGCTCCGAAAAAAGCCGCGCTGCCGACCGCGCCGTCGCTTCAGTCGCGATTCGGACTGCACAGACCGTCGCACCGGAAGCGCGGAGTTGCCGAAAACAGCAATAGTGGAACGGCGGCGAGCGCATCGCCGCCGTTCCGACCGCCTCGTGCCCGGGTAAACCCGGTCATGCACGCCCCACTTGAATGCCGGAACAACCAGACAGCCCACGCCGCCTGAATGCCCACGCTGTCGAAATGCGGAACGGCTGCATCCAGGCCAATGCCTCCGCTCCCCCAAGGATGTTCGACTCGAGTGTGCTCCGCATGCCATCGCATTCGAATCACGGAGTGCGTGCACGGTGTGTCAATTTCGTGTCAGCCACTCCGCGGCTGGGCATTCATGGAAATGGTAGACCGAACGAACTCAGCGTCAGCGGACGCAAGGCACAGCCGACCACCGCGCAGGAGCGCAACCGCAACGATTCCCCCAATCTCGAATCGTTCCCTGGACTCCGAGCTCGGACTCACGGACTCCGGCCCCTAAATCCGCGCCCGAATCGCTTCGTCGGGCTCGACGTGCCATCGCAACCTCTTCGACCCAGGAGATCTCACCCTCGGCGTCATCGGTCGCAATGCGTTCCAGTCCTTGAGGTAGGGGTTCATCCCGGGAGGAGACCAGAATCATGCACGGGCGGTATCGAACTCGTTCGAAGGCATCCCAGATCGTCAGGAACCGAGGCGCTCTTCAGCATCGTCCAGGCCCGGCGGGGTTTTGACAGGAGGCGACGACTCGCGCTGCAACCGCTGCAACCGTTCCGAGCACGGTCTTGTCCCGCTCGTGCAACGCCGACGGCGATCACCGCCTTTCAGACGGCCGCTCTCGGTAAGGAAGAGGTGCGAGGACCAGCGCCGGCGTGCCCAGCAGCTCGTCGATCAGATCCTGATAGTCATCGAGCATCGGAGAGCACTTCGCTGAGCGAGGTGTGATCACCTCCGAGCAGCGCCACGGCCTGGTGACCTCCCAGGAGCACACCATAGGGATCGCGGAAGGCAAAATAGGTCTGCCCGCCACCAGGCTCTCGTAGTTCCGCATCAGCGCCTGGCCGCGCAGTTGGCGAACGTTTCGCCGTCGCTGGATCGACCGTCCAGCGTGCGCTCGACCCGCGCCCCGCGACCCACCCGGTGCAACGCGATCAGCAACGCGCCGACTACGCAAAGCAGGCATCATCCGCCGCCATTCGTCGTCACCACGGTCTCGGATCGTAATCGGCGGGCAGCAAGCGGTAGGCGCCCATCTCGTCCGGCTTGGTGCGCGCCACGACCTCTGAAGCCAGCGGGTCGTTGTAGAACTTCTCCTTTCGGGAGGTCGGTCACATTGATGGCCATGTAATTGACCGACTCTGAGCTGTTCTTTGATTCTTCGACAGGAAGCGACAATCAGCCTCTTCTTGAATACTTCTATCTCCCGCGATGGCGGCGTTGACGATTGCTTGGCCGCGGCTTGCTTCGGGCAATCCATGGCTGGAGCAATGTGATCGCCGATCTTGGGAATCGAATGATCGACCCGGCTGATCGTGCCGAATCGCGGCAATGAGCGACCCCTCGTCATAGTCGGCCAGGTGAACCCGGCGGCCGCTATAGGGCAAGCGCAGATCCGGTTTGGGCTCGACGGTATTCAGCCAGTCGAACAGCGTGCCGATGACGGATCGGGGAGCAGAGACAGTGAGCGCAGTGCGCGGCTCGTCCCACTGCCGGCAAAGGAGGAAGTGCGGTTGGTCACGATCTGCGTGGCCGGAGCCTTGGTGATGGCGATTTCACTTCGGATGAGTATGCCAGCGGGTTCCAGCGTAAACCGGTACGCCATCGAACTCGTCTCCCTCATCTTGCCCGAATATAAATCGGCGGCCGCATCGCTTGTCTGCCAGGCACCGATTGTACCGTACCCATATGGATCGGATTCGTCATTCAGCAACATCAGGAGAAACCTGAGAGGCGATTCTGTGAGGAATTTCACGAATCTGGATATCGCCCTTGTTCGCCGATGTTGTCGCATGCTGCGATGCTTACCTCATCATGTCGGGTCGAACGTAGCGAATTGACGTTGCAGTCATTCGGCGTATCTACGCCGATTCGATGATGAGACGTATCGACAAACGCTGACAGGCTGGCAATTGCCCAGGGGCGATTGCAGTTGGCGTCGACCGTCGTAGGGCCCGCAGGATCAGGCGATCCGCAATTTCGTCCGGCCCGTTGTCCTACGAAGAGGGAAGGAACCGAATAGATGGCTCACCGCGCCGAGGCGCGGCGTCGCATGTTCTGCTTCTGCCCGTCGTGCAATCGTTGCCGTTGCAGCAGGATCGACCCTGCTGCTCTCCTCCCGCGCTTCCAGCGCTCGCCCGTGAACTCCCCGTCATTACCGCCCCAAGTCCATCCTCGGACGCCTCCACCAAGTCCGTCTATCTGGTCCCCACGCGCATGATTCCCGTCGGAGGAGCAGACGGCGGAACCGTCATTGGTTTTGCCCCGGCCGCGGTCGACCCAGACGCTGCGTATGGTGAAATCCTGGCCGCTCCGGCCGTCGGACCCACCATCGTGAGCATCGCGATGTCGTATCTCGGCTATCCCTATGTCGCAGCCGGCGCCGGTCCGGGCAGGTTCGACTGCTCAGGATTCACGCGATACGTCGTCGGTTTGGCGACCGCCTCCAGATCACCGCGCGGAGTGGCTGCCCTATTCGGCGGGATACTTCGTCGACGCCTTAGACCAATAACGCCGGGCGACATCATCTTCTTCCCAAGAACACGTATCTACGCGGCATCGCACGCCGCGATCTACATCGGCGACGGCATGATCATCCACGCCGAGAACTACGAATCCGGCGTGACGATAATCGCTCAGCATCTACTCCTCCTATTACGCTCCTCGCTACTGGGGCGCCGTCCGGATCGGTAGCTCTTGCGAACGTCGTGCCTCTCCAGCCCCAGGGCACGGACATCTTCTTGCATCCTGAGATTCCGGTGGGTTGGTCTATTCCGATTTCAGGTATCGCTCAATGTGCCCATCTGCTCTTCCCATCCTTCGGTGTTGTCGAGCAGGAACAGTTCGCGAATCTCCGGCGGGAGCGCAGCGGCGAAGCCGGATTCGATGCCAGTCGACCGGGTGCCATCACCCTCGTCCATTAGTGTAAATTCAGTCAACGTGGTCGGCACATCGTCGATCAGGATCTTCGTCCCAATCGCCCCCCTCATGGGTCCAGAGATAGACTTCTGCCGGTCCATTGGTTCCACGACTTCCACCCGCCCACGATGAACGCCGTACGGGGGACCCAAAATCGAAGTGGATCAGCGCGGTTTCAGCTCGACCTCAATCCCCTGGAACCAGGCCAGGCTCCTCCGGCAGTAAGTCGCACCCAAACGCGGCGCGGGGATTCGGCAGTACGATGCTGCGCTCGATGTCGTCGTCAGTCATGTGGCTTCTCGTATAAAGATTCAGATTCGGAGCGCCAGGAACTGCGCCAGCATGACCAGCCGGCGATCCCAACAGGCTTCGACCGCGGCGACCCAATCGGTCGCCTGCAACAACTCAAGGCAAGTCACGATCCGCTCCCGGCCACGACGCTCGGTTTCTACCAATCCCGCGTCGTGCAGGGTGTCGAGATGCTTGGTCACCGCCTGACGCGTGATCAGGAAAATATCGATGGCTGGTGATCGTGACCGGTCCCAGCACGAAACTGCTCGATCATCTTCCGGCGTTCTGATCCAGCAGCTTCGCGCTCGGCTCCGGATCCCGGGTCGGTGCGGAAACCGGCACGATCATCAGCGAGCCTCCTCCGCCACGAGAAAGTCGAAACAGGTGGGTGGTCTCTTCGATCCACCCCTCGGTGTTGTCACGCAGCGCGCGCTCACGGTCGGCTTCCGGCAGGTTGGAGAAGCCCGATTCACGCACGGTCAGGCGCGTACCCTCTGGTGTCTCCTCCAGGAAGAACTCGACCAGCGTGCTCGGCGTCTGATCGAATGGAATCGAGGATCGGGATCCGCGATAGACGCAGCGAAACATGAACCGCGCCGGGGCTCGGTGACCTCGACCTTCTTGCGTTAAGATCCATCTGCTCCCAGGTGAACAGAATCGGCGCTCCCGGTTCGAGCGTCAGCGCGGCGTCCTGGCAGAACCATTGCGCGATCTGATCGGGATTGGTAATCGCATCCCAGACGCGCTGGCGCGCAGCCGTGTGGCAACTGGCGCTCGACAGCATCCTGAATGGTCACGGTCATGGTGTCTGGTCCTTGTGGTGAACGACGAGCAATATGTTTCTGCGAGGTTTGCGTATCCATCGTACCAGCGACCTCTCGATATTGCAACTTTTAGGTTGCGCTTCCCGGAGTGTAGAGATGCTGTGGACACTCGGCGTATGATCAGTTCAGCGTATCCATGAACGGCGCCAGGACGGTGTATGAATGCAAACTGATCATCCATTTTGACGAAGATCTCATGCGTGAGCTCATCGAGCGAGCGCGCGATGTCGGAACGTCCACAAATGAATTGGCTGCCGCGTTCGTTCGCGAGGGGCTCGGAAAACCCTCGGCCGCTTCCAGTGCTCACTCAAATGACTCCCACCGTAATCATGGTGATCTGGGTCCTGCACGGCTTCCGAGTGGATTGCCCCAGGTCTATCTCGAGTCTGGCACTGAAGTCACGCTCGAAACGCTTACCGGACTTCTGAACGCTGTCGAGGCCGATGACAACCTGGGCTCTCCGCTCGCGATCGACGAACCAACTCGCGCAGAGATCATCGCGTATGCGCGTGAGCACGACATACCCATCGGGTTGCTCACAGCGCGATTGCTGCAGCAATCACTGCTGTACCGAAAAGAATGGCCGTCTTGGCACGGTATCCCGCAAATTCCACCGACACATTCTGAGCCGGTCACGTTTGAGTTCGTTAAGCAACTCCAGGAAGAGCTCGATCTCGAGGATTTCCTGGATTGACTGTCTACCTCCTGGTCGTCAACATCCTCATTCCGCTTGTCCATCCGACCCACGAGTTCGCCCTCGCGGCCAAGACATGGTTCGATGGCGTTTGCGACGAAGGTTGGTCGACATGTCCGCAAACCGAGAGTGGTCTCATTCGGATTTTGAGCAATCCGAACTATCCCACCCCGAGCAACGACCCGGTGTATTACGCCGGGTTGCTTCGCGAGCTGGTTCGACTGGGGAATCATCACTTCTGGCCAGATGACATTACACTGCGGAATGTGTTGACAACCGATATCCAGGTACGTTCCTCGGAGCTCGCAGATCTCTACCTGCTCGCGCTTGCTATCGAGCACGGTGGAGCGTTCGCAACCTTCGATCAGGGTGTCCGCGCGAGTCTCATTCCCGGCGGAACCGATGCGCTCGAATTGATCGTCCCCTGAACCCATCGTCCGCGCCACCGTGCCATGATTCGCATATGCGTGGACGCTTCGAACGATTCAAGGCATTGCTCGGCCGCTATCTGCGGCCGGAAGACAGTCTGCTGGAAGTGCTGGGTGGGGTGATCGTGGTGTTGGCCACGGTCAATGCCCTGACGGTCACGCGCAACCGGGCCGGGGTCGATCAGCTCATGGAGGCGTCGTTCTCCGTCGCCATCGCCTGGGGATTGGTCGATGCCGCGCTCGGGCTCTTCGGCACGGTCTACCACCGCAAGTATCAGGAGCGCACCATCCGCGCGGTGCAGGAAACCGACGAAGCCGGTGGTCTTGCGATCATCGCAGGCGCGTTCGATGACGAACTGCTGGAGCTGGCCGATCCGGAAACGCGCGACGCGTTCTATCAGCATCTGGCGACGCAGGCCCGCGCCGAACAGCCGAAGCGGCCCGCCCTGGGACGCGATGACTGGATCGCCGCGGCGCTCACGCTCGGGCTCATGTTCTCGGCCACCCTGCCGCTCTCGCTCCCGCTCTACTTTCTGAGCGATCCCGACCTCGCCGTCCTTGCGATGAACGTGATGGGCTTCGTCTTCCTGTTCATCATCGGCTGGCTCTGGGCGGAGTACACCACGCTGAGCCGGGTCAAGCTGGGTCTGGCGCTCGGGAGCATCGCGCTGGCGTTGTCCGCGGTCGCCAACATGTTCGACTGAGCCCGGGGGTTACTTCACCCATCCGATCCGATGGGCGACCGCCCAAACCAGCCAGCCAAGCAATCCCATCAGGAAGAGCGAGACGAGATACCCCTGATACCCGTTGCGGAAGGGGGAAACGTTGAGGCTGATCCCGAACACCGCCGGGATCAGCGCCACCAACGCCAGCATGATGGACAGCACAGTCAGGCGCTTGACCAGATTATTGAGCGCGTCCGATTTGAGCGACTCGTAGGTGTCGAGCAGGTTGGATACCAGCGTGGACGACTGATCGATCGTGTCGATGGCGCTTTGCAGGTCGACCGAGACATCGCGGAACGCATCGGTCAGATCGTCACTCTCCGTATCCGAATCGGGAGCGTGCATACTGGAGATCAGATCCTCTTCCGGGGACATGACCTGACGCAACTCTCCGAGCTGTTTGGTGAGCTGGTAGACATCGTCCACCCCCTCGGCTTCCTGCCGCTCGAGAATGCGGTCCCGCAACTGAGAAACCTGCTCCTGGATCTGCGCGATCGCAGCGTCGTACCGATCGACAAGCGCATCGAGCACCGAATAGGTCAAGGTGCTGACGGTGAACCCGTAGGTGCTCATGCTGTCCTCGATCTGCTGCGACGCCAGCGGAATCACGTTCGACCCTGCCGGGTGCGCCGTGACGAGGAAACGCTCACCGATCAGATGCACCAGCTCGAACGTCTGCACATCGCGGCTGGAGGCATCGATCGCAACATCGAAAATGACAACCAGCCGGCACCGGAGAAAGCGCACCGCCCGCGGTCCGCGATGCGGTCGGGTCAGGTGCTGCAATACACGCGGGTTGAGCCCAAACGTCGTGCCGAGGAGATCGAGCTCGGCCTGCTGCGGCGGCTGCACGAAATCGACCCAGAGTATTTCGTTCTTGTTGCCAATGTGGGCGGCAAGATCGTTCAGCCCCAGCGTGCGATCGACCGCTCCCGTTGCGTCGATCGAAATGACGGTTGGCACCAGGCAACTCCCGCGCGCTCCTCGATACGGCAGGGGAGATGGTACCGCGCGCGCCGGGGGATTTCGCGATCAATCGTCGTCGGAGTCCTTGTTGTCGACGATGATCTCGTCTTCGGGCTTGGCTTCCACCAGAAACTTGGCCGCTTCCCCACGCCCCAGCCTTGCTTGTCCCGCATGACGGAAGCTGTAGCGCACCAACATCAACACAGCCCCGCCAACCACCACCGGCGCGATGAAGAAGACGATTTCCGGTCCGGTGATGGTCGCGATCACCCCCAACAGGAAGACCGACGCCAGATTGAAGGCGTTCTGCTGCACCTGCTGCAGACCGAACATCCCGCCCTGTTCCACCACCGGGACGTGCCGGTTGATATAGACCTGCACCGACTGGCTGGCAGCCGTGGAACCGAAGTTGGCTGGAATCACGATGACCCCTGCCGCCAGCACCAGATCGCTGAACTCCACACCAAAGAGCTCGAAGATGCGCAGCGGGCTGAATCGGGCAAAGAATGGCGCAACGACATCGATTGCGCCGAGCAGAAAAGCGCCAATGATCATGAAAGTCAGTGAGATGAACGTCAGCCGGCGCTCGCCAAACCGGTGGATCAGGCGTGGTCCGCCCACCGCTCCGATGAGATAGCCAATTCCGGCTGGAGCGAAGATATAGATGCTGTTGGCCGGATCCTCGTGCAGCACTTCGCGCACATAGACCGGCAGCAGCGAATTGATCCCCTCGAACAGGGCCGCGCAAAGCACGCCGACCAGGAGCATCGATGCCACTGGCCGATGCGCCATGATCCATTCGGCGTTGTACCCCAGCGACAGCGCGCGTGGTTTCCAGTTGACCGCGGACACCGATGCGCGCAGACTGCGGCTTTCTTCTTTCTCCTTCCTGGGCAGCTTGTAGATGCGGATGGCGCCAATGAGAAAGAGCAGCCCGCCGGTGACCAGAACTGCGTTGATACCGAGGTACTTGATCAGCAACGGAGCAATGAACGACGAACCGATGGCAGAACCGATCGAGCCGAGCACGTTCACCAGCGCTCCCGTCGTAGCCACCTCGGCTGGCGACGAAACGACTGCCACGATCGATTTCAAACCCGGTGAAATCACCTGGGTCAACGCGCTGGTCAGAAAGATCAGCACCAGCATCGGCAGAATTTCGGTGCCGAAAATGACAGGAAGCACCAGACAGAGGAGCGCCTGGACAACAAACCCAACCGCCAGGATACGCCGCTTGGGGGCCGTATCGGCCAGGGTGCCCCCCTGGAGTCCAAACAGCAGGGCCGCCAGATATGAGGCCGAGCTGGCGGTCGAGATCTCGAGCTGGCTGGCGCCGGCAGCGGCCAGGAAGACCATGATGCCGTAGGACAGCGTCGAACCCGCCATCTTCGAGGCGAAGCGAGCCGCCGCGAGAATTTTTACCTCCGGGTGCTTGATGACGTCCCGGTAGGAAAGGGGCGATCCAGCAGATGTCGGCTTCGCGGCAGCGTCGGTCATAGCGCTCTCTGGCTTCTCGATCAGGTCGGACACGTTCTTGCAGCATACCGCAGCGAATCGGCAGTTGAATTCAGCCGAAAGAGGTATTCGAATTTGAACGCATGTCTGCTATTGTGAAGATATCGTCAAATCGATGCGATCTCATCGCCCACGCAGAAGGTTGAACGTCCGACATGTGTTGTCTCTTCTCGGTGCTCGTCTTTCTGGGGCCGCGATTCGGCTTGATCTTCTGGTATCTCTACCAGCCGGAGCGGTTCGACCGCATCTTCGATGGATGGGTAGCGCCGGTCCTGGGCTGGATTTTCCTTCCGTGGACTACGCTCATGTGGGTTTCTGTTGGGCTTGGCGGAGTCAACGGCATCGACTGGCTCTGGATCGGTCTTGGTGTCCTTGCTGACATCGCCACCTACGCGGGCGGCGGCTGGCGCAACAAGGACCAGATCAACGACTACTCCAGCAAGTACGTGCCGCGCTAGGTAGCCACACAACCCCAGACAAACAGAATGAGCCAGGGCAATGGTGCCCCGGCTCATTCTCGTTGCGTTCGCTTTCCGGAAATCTGGGCGTGTATGCCAGACGCAAGCGTTTCGCTTCATGACCTTTTCGGTGGTCAAGTAGAATGGTCGGAGTTGGAGGCGAACCCTGCGCTCGTGGATCTTCTCGAGGGCAAAGCGTCCAATGGCATGTCTTGACATTCGAGAGGAGTCAACTATGGCGGATAGCCTTCTTGGGCAATTGAGCGAACTCGCTACCCCACAGGTGCTCGATCAGATCAGCAAGATGACTGGGGTGGACACCAATCTCCTTAGCCAGGGGTTGGGGGCAACTGGTGCTACCGCGCTGGGGAGCATGGCAAGTTCTGCCGGAAGTGCGGACGGGTTGAGCTCTCTCTTCGACATGGTATCGAAGGTTCCCGATGCTGCGGCCAGTAGCGATTCGGGAAGCGGCATGCTGGGCTCGCTCCTCGGTGGCGGTGGTGGAGACACCAATCCACTGATCGGCAACCTGATGAATTCTGTGCTCGGTGGCAGCGGCGCGGCCTCGGCATCGAGCATCACCGATTCGATCATGGGCGGCGGCATCAACGCCATCAGCGGCACCCTGTCCAAGGCGCTTGGCTTCAATGTCGCCCCGATGTTGACCATGGTTGCCCCGGCGCTCGTTGGCATGGTGACCAAGGCGGTCCAGGGCGGCAATATGGACGCCAACGGACTGAAAGACATGCTCACGTCACAGGTCGATGCCTTCTCCAACGATCCGGCCAACGCCGAGACCGCGAAGCTGGTGAACGCGGCGCTCGATGCTGGTAAGCAGGGAACCGCCATCCGCGATGCCTACACCGACGCCGGATGGAGCGCCATCAAGGGCGCCCCGCTGGCCGCGATGGCGATGGTGGCGGCAGCCTCCCCCTCCAAGGGCGGCAGCGCGGCAGCCGAATTCTCGGCAGCGGCGGGCGCGATCTCCCGAGCAGCCGCTGCGGCGGATCCGGTCTCGCTTCTGAGCATGGCGTTCAGCGGCGGACCCAGTCAGGAAGAAATCGATGCGGTCACTGGCCGGGCAGCGTCGGCAAATCCGCTCGAGCTCATCAAAGCCGGGATCGATCAGGTGGCGCAAGGAAACGCGAAGGAAGTCGGCGCCTACAAGGCAATGATCCTCGACACCGCCCAGGCGACGGCCGAGGCCAGCAAAGAGGGCGGCTTCCTCGGCATTGGCGGCACCCAGGTCAGCCCCGAAGAGCAGGCCGTGCTCGACCAGCTCAAGGCCGCGCTCGCCTAAGACCGGCCTTTCCTCAGAAAATCGCTCGGCCCAGGCTGGCAACCAGCCTGGGCCGTTGCGTTGTCACTCCTGCGGATTGCCGGATTCTGCCTCGTCACGTGACCCGACCGGATGAATCTCCTCCGGGGAAGCGTCTTCGGTCAGGAAGTGAATGCTCGTTCCGAGGCCGGGAAGCTGCCCGGTCGCATGCCGGTAGCTGTACGCGATCAGCGCCAGCCCGACCAGACCGACCACGATCGGGGCAAAGAAAAAGATGTATTGCGGCCCGGTGAGCGCCGCAAGGCCACCGAGCAGCATGATGACGATGAGATTGAGCGCGTTCTCCTGCACTTGCTGCAGACCGAAAATGCCTCCCTGCTGGTTCTCCGGTACCGTCCGATTGATGTAGACCTGCACCGCCTGCAGGCACATGGTCGATCCAAGATTGGCGGGAAACGAAATGACCCCGGCGGCCAGCACCGCGTCGCTCATGTCGGTGAGATCGAAGTAGTTCGTCAATTGGAACGGGTTCAGGAACGAAAGCGGTTTCGCGACGGCATCGATGAACGCGAGCAAGATGATGCTGGTGGCCATCAGAACGAGCGAGACGACGGCAACCCTCCGCTCTCCGTATACGCGGATCAGCCGTGGGGAGATCGCGGCCCCCACGAAGAAGCCGACACCCGAGAGAAAAAAGATATAGACGCTGTTGGCCGGGTCGGAATCCAACACATCGCGGACAAAGAGCGGAACCAGGGCGGTGACACCGTGCAGCAACGATGCCGAGAGCGCCGCCACCAGCAGCATCGACGCCACCGGGCGATTGGCCATGATCCAGTTGGCGTTGTAGCGTAGCGAGAGCGCGCGCGGTTTCCAATCGAGCGAGCGCAGCCCCTTGGTCGCCTCGGATTTCCCCAGCGCCTCGGCGGAAGGCAAGCGGTAGATACGCACCGCGCTGAGCAGATAGAAGATCCCCGCGGCGATCAGGATGGCGTCGATGCCCGACTGCTTGATGAGCACCGGGGCGATCAGCGTCGACCCGATGGACGAGCCGATCGACCCCACGATATTGACCAGCGCGCTCGTGGTGGCCAGCTCCGCCGGGGTGGCCACGATGGCCACGATCGACTTCATCCCTGGACCGACGACCTGGTTGATTGCGCTGGAAACGAAGATCACAAAGAGCAAATCGCCGTTGCTGGTTCCCAGCAGAAAGGGCGTCAGAAAGCAGACCCCTGCCAGCACCGCGAACCCAAAGAGCAGAATCTGGCGTTTCGGCCGGGAGTCGGCCAGCATGCCGCCCTGCAGGCCAAAGAGCAACGCCGCCAGAAACGCCGCCGCCTTCGCGAACGAGATTTCGAGCTGGGAGGCTCCCGCTGCCGCCAGAAAGACCATGATGCCGTAGCTCATGATCTGGCCACCCGCGCGCGAGAGGAAGCGCGAGAGGGCAACAATGCGCACCGGCTGGTGACCCAGCACCGACCGGTAGGACGGAGCGGAGGCGGCTACGGACGCTGGTTGTGCCGACGCGCTTTCCGCCACGACAACGATCCCTCGGCGCACGGAACTCACGCACGCGTTTGGGACTGTAGCGCAGTCCGAGGGCCGGAAAATAGCCCAAACGAGAAATTACACCGAAAGGAGTAGTCCCGAAGACGAGCGCGATTGGTCGGGTGACTACGTTCCGGAGGATGGCGTTTTCGCGGGTTTCTTCCTTCGACGCCGAGGCCAGGCGTTCCTGATTTTCTGCGGAGGGATATCTTCGGTAAAGAATTCGATACTTTCCGAGAACTCGGGAAATTCACCGGTGGTGTGCCGGTAGCTATACCGCACCAGTCCCAGCACAGCCCCCACGACGATGATGGGCGCCACCAGGAAGATGTACTGCGGACCGGTCACGGTTGCCGCGAAACCGAGCAGGATGACCGTGATCAGATTGAGCGCATTCTCTTGCACCTGCTGCAAACCGAAGACGCCGCCCTGGGTACGCACCGGCACATTGCGGTTCACGTAGACCTGCACTGCCTGGCTGGCAGCCGTGGAGCCAAGGTTCGCCGGGATAGCCGCCACTCCCGCCGCCATCACGGCATCGCTCAACTGCACCCCGGTGATTTCGGTCACCAGCCGCAACGGGCTAATGGCGGCCAGCGGGCCCGCCACCAGACCAATCGAACCGAGCAGGAACATGCCGACTGCCATCAATACCAGCGACCAGACGGCCACCCGACGCTCACCGAACCAGCGGATAAAGAAGGGTGACCCGAACGCGCCGATCAGGTAGCCCACCCCGGAGGGCGCCATGATGTAGATGCTGTTGGTCGGGTCTTGATGGAGCACTTCCCGCACATAGACGGGAACCAGCGTATTGATCCCCTGATAGAGCGCTCCCGCCAAACCGCCCACCAACAGCATGGAAGCAATTGGCCGGTTGGCCATGATCCATTCGGCGTTATAGGTCAGCGAAAGCGCGCGTGGCCGCCAGTCCACATCACGCAGCGATTTGGAATGCTCCTTTTTGCCGCGTCGTTCTGATGCCGGCAGGTGATAGATGCGCACCGCGCTCAGCACGAAGAGCACACCGGAGGCAACCATGATTGCCTCGATGCCGGAGGTCTTGATCAGTACCGGCGCGATGAAGGCCGAACCCACCGCCGAACCGATCGATCCGGTGATATTGATCAGCGCGCTGGTGGTGGCGACCTCGGCGGGAGTAGCCACGATGGCCACGATCGACTTCATCCCCGGGGTGACGACCTGGGTGATGGCGCTGGTGACGAAGACGACGAAGAGCAGATCGCCGACATCGGTGCCGATGGTGAACGGGACGACGAAACAGAGCACCGCCTGGACGGCGAAGCCGAACGCCAGAATCTGGCGTTTGGGGCGCGAGTCGGCCAGCAAGCCCCCTTGCAGGCCAAAGAGCAGCGCCGCCAGGAAGGACGCCGAATTGGCCAGAGAGATCTCGAGCTGGCTGGCGCCCGCCGCGGCCAGGAAGACCATGATGCCGTAGCTGAGCGTCTGGCCCCCCATGCGGGAGAGAAAACGGGAGAGCGCGACGATCTGCACCGAGGCGTGATGCAGCACAGACCAATACGACGGCGGCTCCGTCGGTTTGCGCGTGGTTGGCTTGGGTTGGTCGATAGCGCCGTCTGTCATGGGTATTGCGTTCCATGACGATTGTCGTGTGTTCGGGCTCCGAATGCGATGACGATCCGTCGCGACCTGCCAGGAGCGAACGGTTGCTGCGCGCTCCGCCAGGCACAAACCTTCCGGAGGCCAGGAAGCATCGAACCTGAGGACGCGCTACACGAGAACCTTTCGTTACCGAAACGCCGAACACGAATTTTCGTCAACAGACTGTTGCAGGCTGATATTATCTTCGGAAACAACCCAAGGCGCCTGAACCCGACCGGCCGGAATGTCGTCCGGACCGGAGCGCGCTACCCCATTTCGCGAAAGGAGCAGAGGATGAATAGTCGCACCCGAGCGCTCGCATCGCTTGCCATTGCATTGATGGCGGCGTTCCTTTCGATCGCCCCCGCCGTGGCGCAAGACGCCACCCCGGTGGCGGAAGAAGCCCCTGTCGCGGCCGTGGCCGAGGAATTGCGCCCATGGGTCGTTTCCGACCCGTTCACCCCTGCGCCCGACGAATGCACCGTGGACGCGGTCGACGTCTCTTCCCTTGCGGTCTCGCTGGCGACTCCGATTCCCGTGGTGGCGCCCGACCTCACCAGCGCCGGAATCTACGCGCTCGAGGTTACCGGTCTGGCCGACGCCGCCACCATCGACGGTGTGCTCGATACGCTCACCCTTTTCTGGGCCTGCACCAATGCTGGCAATCGCCCGGCGGTGGCTGCGCTCATGACTCCAGCGGCGGTTTCAGAGTTCTATGGCATCGATCTCTCGCTCACCGGCGACGCGCTGGATGAGGAAGTGGCCAACCGGCTCGTCAACTCCGGTGACCGGGAAGAAGGCGCCGAAGCCAGCATCGACGGTGTGCTCACCATCGCCTATCTGGGCGACGGCCGCACCGGCGCGCTGGTGCTCAACACCGATCCGTTCGTGAACAACGGGTTACCGGTGCTCGACCTCTTCGTCTTTGCCAATGTGAACGGCGTCTATCAGGTCGATTCGGTGATCTTCGATCCCTTCGATCTCACGCCGGGGTACGGGTTCGAGATCGGGCAGTAGGCATCAACGGGCAATAGGCAACAGGCAACAGGCAACAGGCAAAAGGCAATAGGCACTAAGCAACAGGCAATAGGCAACGGCAGGGCGATGACCTACGGAATGCCGATCTTGCCATGAACGGCTCCTTTCTATGCAGTCGTTGGAAGTCAGTCGTCAGTCGCCAGTTGGCGGTCGCTCGCTAGTGCGCGGAACGCGCGAGCAGGCATGACATGACAGGCCACGACTGCGTACTGCCATCCCCGCGTCCACCAGGTGCAGCCCCCCACCCAACGACTAACGACTGACAACTGACAACTGACAACTGACGACTGCATGCTGCCTGCCGCGTGCAAAAACCGTACTATCCCGATGCTGGAATTCGAGAGGGGTTGAGGAGAAACATCGATGCTCGAACAGGTGAGCCGGTTGTCGAACGCGGAGAGCCGCAGCATCAGTCCGGAGAATCCGACGGGCGCGCGCGGCGCGGGGGGTATGTCCACCGACGGCCTGGCGGCGGCTTCGGCGCGTGAGCTGGGCCAGGGGTGGAAGGTTTCGCCATATATCGCCATCGGCGGAAATCAGACAGTGACACTGGCGGAGATCGAGGGGCCTGGCGCCATCACGCATATCTGGTTGACCGTGCATCCGACCCACTGGCGACGGCTGGTGCTGCGTATGTATTGGGACGGCGAGGAAACGCCATCGGTGGAAACGCCGCTGGGCGATTTCTTCTGCTCCGGCTGGTGTGTGCGCTGCAACGTGAGCTCGATTCCGGTGGCGGTCAATCCGGCGGGCGGATTCAATAGCTATTGGCCGATGCCCTTCCGCAAATCGGCGCGTATTACCGTGGAAAATCTCTCGCCCGACGAGGTGGGATCGTTCTATTTCTCGATCGACTACGAGCTGAAACCGATCGACGACGACGAGGCCTATTTCCACGCGCAATGGCGGCGGAACAATCCGCTTCCCTATGGCGAAGTGCATACCCTGCTCGACGGAGTGCGCGGCCGGGGCCACTACGTCGGCACCTACATTGCCTGGGGTGTGAACAACAACGGCTGGTGGGGCGAAGGGGAGATCAAGTTCTATCTCGATGGCGACCGCGACTGGCCGACCATCTGCGGAACCGGCACCGAGGACTATTTCGGCGGCGCGTGGAACTTCGAGCACCCGCTGGGGGAGTATGGGTCGTTTTCGACGCCGTTCCTGGGTCTGCCGCAGGTGATCAAGCCGGACGGGCTCTACCAGAGCCAGCAACGGTTTGGCATGTATCGCTGGCACATCCCCGACCCGATCCACTTCAAGGAAGAGCTGCGCGTCACCATTCAGGCGCTCGGCTGGCGCTCGACCCTGGAAGGCAAACGCCGCTACCTCCCCTTGCAGGACGACATCGCCTCCACCGCCTTCTGGTACCAGGCCGATCCGCACGCGTCGTTCCCGGTGTTGCCTACATTGAATGACCTAGAGGTCGTCTAGCCGAAGAGCCGCGCCCTCAGGTAATCGGTCGTAGCGCAGGGACTCTGTGCCCTGCGGATCGGGCGCAGCCCGATAACCCGCGTTACCAATCGCTTATGCGAGGTATGCGCGAACGGAGAACATGAACGTTTCGTGCCTTTGCTGAGGCTTGGCTGTGGGCACGGTGGGTTATCGCGCATCCGCGCGATCGCAGGGCACAGGTCCCTGCGCTACGACGGATCGGGTAGTAGGGATGGATTCGTGCTCTACAGGGTGGTGATCGTGAGGTCTCCGCAGCCAAGAAACGACGTGATCCGTTCGAAATCCGTTCGAATCGAGGATTCAGCGATGGTTTCTCCAGGAAACGGCATGATCGTAACGTCGAGGTTCTTGCCAGCGTAACGGGACTCCCAGCGGGCAACCGCACGGCCACCGCGCAGGATGATTGGCCAGCCATCGCCGGACGCTTTGTTGGCCGATGTCTCGGTGGTCGAATAGGCATGCGGTAGATGCGCCTCGTCGGCAATGCGCGCTCGGCCATCCGGCGCGTACCCCATGGCCCATGCATCCCATTTGGGCAACAGCCGGATCTCCTCTGGATCGATCGCGTCGGTTGACCAAAACGCGTCCTCCAGATCGGCAGGAAGGAGACAATCGGGCGCGACCTCGACGAGCTCTAGCCCATCGAGAGACTCCCGCACGCGCGTCTGGGATGCAGGTATCCACCATGCCAGGTCTTGCCGGCGCGCTGGACCGAAACCGCGCAGGTACCGCTCGGCCAGCTGGGAGGTGGCGAACTCCCGATCGAGTGGCGTGATCGTATGGCCGAGCCATGCTTCGGTTGCCACATAGGCGAGCTGATCGGCGCGCACGCTGTTTGCAATCCGGAGCACCAGCAGCTCGCGCGCCATGGTGCGCACGACCTGGAGCTCTGCCGGACCCAGACCCAGGGTTTTCTTGATGGAGCGAGCGTCGACCGGCTGGCGCAACCGGTCGAGTAGTTCGGGTTTCAGCGCCTGGTAGGCAGCGAGATCGAGCCCTACGGCACGGAGCTGCGGCACAAAACGCTCTGGATTCTCCCGAGTTGCCCCGAACACGATCCCGGCCAGCTCGACCGGAATGAGATGCGTCGAGCCGTGCATGTTCGGAAAGCGCACAGCGCCTCCCTGCTTGTCGAGAGTCAGCGCGTGCTCCGGCGACAACGTGGGCACCCGCGCCAGCAACGAGAGCGCGCCACTGGGATTGGTGCTGTACACCCCAACGAGCCGCTCGAGCACGGCCATGGGGTCTGCCAGCGAATGGTCGAGCCCCTGCCGCCGATAGGACCAGGCGCGCAACCGGGCTGTGAAATCGAGTGCTGTCACGTAGCGCCCTCATGCCGACCGCGAACGAGCGACCGAACCCAACGATATCCCATTGCGTTGGATCGTCGGGAACGATACCGTTCCGAACAACACATCGAACTGAACCCAGGTAACCAAAGGACGCTTCATGCCCAAGGGACTCAC